>JAJRCS010000083.1 GCA_028678815.1 Methanomicrobiales archaeon
GATGCCGGTATCGTAGAGGGGGCCCATGGAGGCGACCGTCCACCGGAGGGGGAAGTCGGCGATGATGACGTTCGGCCCCTTCTCCGCGCCGACCACGTCCTGGTAGAGAGAGAGGAGCCCCCGGGAGACGTTGATCATGACCCGGTGCTCGTCGTCCTTCTCGAAGAGCGGATCGTTCAGGGCGATGACCTCGTGCACGTGCTCCTCCATCTCGTCCATGGTCATCCCGGGATCGATCCGGACGTACCTCATGGAGGCATAGAGCCGCTCGAGGTGGTCCCTCAGCCGGAACTGCACCTTGTTGAAGGAACGGGTCATCTCGAAGACCATGTCGCCGAACATGAGGGCAGAGTCATAGATGGAGACCCGCGCCTGGCTCTCCGGGATGATCCTGCCGTTCCAGTAGACCTTTCTCTCTTCCTGCATCGCCGTTCGCCTGCCGCCCCGGGCACCCGCCCGGGGGTTACTCGAAGTACCGGAGTTTCTTCGCAATTGCCGCCTCCTTCTCGGATACCTTTCTCGCGCCGTCCCCGAGGATCCCGGGGATGGCCCGGAGTCCCTTCACGAGCTCCCGGAGCCCGGCGGGCTCGAGGGACGCCGCCTGGTCGCTCCCGTACATCTTCCTGTCGAGGGTGATGTGCCGCTCGATGGCCACCGCCCCGAGACAACCGGCGAGGAGCGACGGGAGGATCCCCCGCTCGTGCCCGCTGTACCCCACGGGGCACCGGTACCGCTCCGCGAGGGACCGGAGGGCGAGGAGGTTGCACTCGCCGTCCTCGCTCGGGTAGGTGGAGACGGTGTGCATGAGGGTGAAGGGGCACTTCCGGTCCCGGAAGATCCTCACCGCGGCATCGATCTCCCGGTAGCTGCTCATGCCCGTCGAGACGAAGGCCGGCTTTCCCTCGGAGGCGATCATCTCCAGGAGGGGCGGGTAGGTGAGCATCGCCGAGGCGACCTTGTTGAAGGGGAGGTCGTACCCGCGGAGGAACTGCTGGCTCGCGTTGTCCCAGGCCGAGGCGAACCAGTGGATCCCCTTCTCCCTGCAGTACGCATCGATGGCATCGTACTCTGCCTTCCCGAACTCGAGCCCCTCCTTCTGGGCCCGCTGGGTCGTCCCCCAGGGGCTCTCCCGGGCCGAGGCGAGGAACTCCCTCGTGTACACGACGTCGATGGTCCGCTTCTGGAACTTGACGGCGTCGCACCCCGCCTCCTTCGCGGCGTCGATGAGCCGCTCCGCGATGGCGAGGTCGCCGTTATGGTTGATGCCGATCTCGGCGATGACAAAGATCTCCACGGCTGTCACGCTCCCTTCCGCCTGCCGCCCCGTCGCAGGTCGATCCCGAGGATGATCTCGGTGACCTCCCGGATGGCGCCCTGCCCCCCCCTGTGCCGGGTGACGAGGTCCGCGGCCCTGCGCGCCTCCCGCACGCCGTCGGCGGGGGAGATCCCGACCCCGGCCATCCGGATGCACTCGACGTCGTTCAGGTCGTTCCCGACAAACGCGGTCTCGCCCGGGGCGACCCCCTCCCTCTCCATGAGCTCCCGGAAGGCCTTCGGCTTGTCGTCGATCCCCGTGAGGGCCGGGATCTTCAGCTTGTCGCACCTCCCCTTCACGACCCCGCTCGTCTCCTTGGAGATGACGAAGACCCTGATATCGGGCCGCCTCTCCCGGAGCAACTTCAGGCCCAGGCTGTCGGCCCGGTCGCAGATCACCATCTCCCTTCCGGTGTCGTCGACGAAGACCCGGTTGTCGGTGAAGACCCCGTCGAAGTCCAGGGCGAGGAGCCGGATCCCCTTCAGTTTCTCCTTCGGCTTATCCATGGAAGTACTCCCGCTCCACGAGGGTGGCGATGATGTGCCCGATGAGGATGTGGGCCTCCTGGATCCGGGGGGTGGAGCCCGAGGGCACCCGGATGACGAGGTCGGCGATACCGGTGAAGGGGCCCGGCCGGTCCCCGGTGAGGAGGACGGCGGTCGCGCCCCGCTCCCGTCCTGCCCGGAGGGCGAGGAGGACCGACTCCGACCGGCCGCTCGTGGAGATCCCCAGCACCACGTCGCCCCTCCGTGCGAGGGCCTCCACCTGGCGGGAGAAGACATGGTCGAAGGAGTCGTCGTTCCCGATGGCCGTGAGGACGGAGCTGTCGGTGGTGAGGGCGACGGCGGGGAGGGCAGCCCTCGCCATGTGCATCCGGTTCACGAACTCGGCGGCGATGTGCTGGGCGTCGGCGGCCGAGCCGCCGCAGCCGAGGAGGTACAGCCGGCCCCCGGACCGCAGGGACCCGAGGATGGCCCCGGCCGCCGCCCCGACGGCCTCCAGGAGATCCCCGTCCCCGGCGAGGGCCTCCATCATCCTGCTGTGCTCGGCAATCTCCCTCTCTATCCGGTCCTTCACCCTGGTCACCCCGTTACTTCCCGGTCACCCGCTTCCAGTCTTCGAGGAACCTCGCGAGCCCCGCGTCGGTCAGGTGGTGGGCCGCCATGGAGGCGAGGACCTTCGGGGGGATGGTGATGGCATGGCTACCCGCCATGGCGGCGGCGGTGACATGGAGGGGGTGCCGGACGCTCGCGGTGATGACCTTCGTCGGCCAGCCCTGCTTCTGGTAGACCTGGACCGTGTCCCGGACCACGGCCATGCCGTCCCACCCGATGTCATCCATCCTCCCGACGAAGATGCTCGCGTAGGTGGCATCTGCCTTCGCAGCGAGGATGGCCTGGTTCACCGAGAAGAGGAGGGTCAGGTTCGTCTTTATTCCCATGGCCTGGAGCTCCCGGGTTGCCGCGAGGCCCTCGAGGGTCATGGGGATCTTCACCACGATGTTCTTCGAGAGGGCGGCGAGCCCCTCGGCCTCCTTCACCATCCCGGGCGCCGTCTGGCTGACCGCCTCGACGCTCACGGGCCCGTCCACGATATGGGTGA
>JAJRCS010000239.1 GCA_028678815.1 Methanomicrobiales archaeon
CCATGCGGCCCCCACTCGATTGCCCGGCACGTTCCAGCATGAAAATGTTCTCGAAGAGCGCCAGCTTTGGTGACCGGCTTTTGCCCGAGTGGCGCCGCGAATGCCACTTGAAGAAGCTCCCGTGGCCGAGGCCGTCTGCGCTGCCACCGCGCGGACCGGGCATCGGCTCGAGCCGGATGAGGGAGTTCTTTATCGTCCACACCTTCTCTGAGCCGTCGAACTCCTTGCCGGTCTTGGATCGCGAGGGACGCGCACTGAAGGCGACGTAGCAACCGTCAAGAAGCGAGTTCTCGACCACACCCTCTTGCAGCTGGTCGTTCTCGACGCAGTCGTCGCGGATATGGGTCAGCCACGCATTCCGGATCGCAAACTGGCCGCCTGGCCGAGGCCTGATGCCGTCAGTCACGTTGTCGATTCGGATGCCGTCGATGATCGATCGTGCGTTCTCGAACGCGATTCCCGCATTGTTGAGGTCGTGCATTCGCTCCCAACCCCAGGTCCGGTCGTACTGGCCGAGCACGGTGCCGCCGACGACGCACACGCCGGCCCCCCCGCCGAGGTTGATCGGGTAGCGATTGTCCGGCGTGGCGAAAAACGTCGCGGCCCGAGCGTCTATCGTCGTGTTCGGTCGGAGCGATTTGTTTCTATAATCGCTTGAAAACGTCCCGCTGAGGGAGACGGCCGGTTCACCCGGCCGATCGCAGGCGTTGCCCGGCATACCCGGCGCCCCGTTGGGACAGACGCGCAAATGGAGCTGAGCAGCGATCCGATCCCACCCGACGATATCGAGCTCGTCCCTCGCCTGCCCGTGCTGCCCGCAGCCATCGCAGGCCGCAAAGATGCCGCCGGTGGCCTCTGTCGCGGAGCCCTGAAAGACGTCGATCCCGTCGGTGGAGCCAGTCCAGTCGTCTCCCGCGGCTCGCATCCGGAAGTTGCCGAGATAAGCAAAGCTCTTGCGGTCAAACACTTCGAATTCCGAGTAGGCACTCTCGCTACCGCTCTCCCGCTGGTCTGAGATGATGATGTAACCGTCTTGCGGACCGCAGCGATATACCGCATTGCCTTCGGAGTCCGAGCCGGTCTCGTCAATCCCGAATTCTAAGATCTCCACTCCATCGAACGTAAATGCCTTCGTGCCGCGGCTATCGCTCTTATCGTCGCTCACGTATACGCGCTGCTGGTCGTCGTCTGCGGAGATCCCCTCCGCTTTCTCCAGCTTGTACGGGAACGATCGAACATACGCGCCGCCGGGAAGGCGGAATACATGGACTTCTCGAGAGTCCTCGTCCGTCACGAACGCGTAGATCTCGCCTCCTGCATGGCCAACAGCAACCCCCGAGGGCTCGCGCAGACGCTCGTGCTCTATGACGGTCCGGAGACCAAAATCGGGGATGCCATGGACGCGGATCTGCCTGGCGCTCGGGTCGGTGGTGACCAGAAGGTTTCGCACCTGATCGACGTCGCAGTTGTTCGCCGTTCCCTCGAAGCCGGTGATCTGCGCCAGTTGAACCCCGGAGGGCATCTCCCACACGTCTATTAAGTCATCGTCCTTGGACGTCATGAACGCCAGGAACCTCTTCGGCTCGACTGGATCCTGCCAGAAGCACGGGTCATCGTAATTGTCCCCGTCCCTCGTGAGCTCGACCTGAACTTCAACCGTCACAGGAGCCGCAAAAGCAGACGCAACTCCAAGAAGACCCCACAAGACACCGAGACGCCAGATGGTGCTCATTCCCCGCCCCCTCCTTCTTGTCTCAAAGATCCCGAAGGATCTCCCCGCCCCAGTCTCGGCTCTCGAACAGCCACCGTGGTCTATTCCACCGTTCCGACGAGACTCTCCAGTATTGACCGTCCCTGGGGCTCTCGTCCAGCCGGTGTCACAGCATCGAGGTTCTAATAGGATTATTCACGGGCTCGACGTCGCCAAAGCGCCACATGTCCGTCAGATCGGGCTGACCTTGGCTGTGCCCGACGTCCGACGGCGGCAGCACGTCGAGAAGCGACGAGTGAGCCCGGCCCGCGATGGCGCACAATTGGTGCCGGCAGCAGAAAACTCATGAACACTCCGGCTCAAGCGCCGCGTGCGGCCCGTTTCGGCAGCACAAGAGGCAACCAGAGCCGTGAGCAAAGGGCAGCCGCGGCACTTGCTCACGGGGAGCATGCCCCGGCGACGAAGACACTCCCACAGAGCGCGAGCACGAGACAATCGTCCTCCACCGTCGTTCCCTGCCCGAAGAACCCAGTTATCAAACAGCGCTGCCGCCCTCTTTTGTCGAGGACGTTTCCCACTGCCTCCGATGGGTTTTGCAGGAAATTGAAGCAGACGTACGCATGTCCGTGCCGGACGTTGAGCATCTGCTTCGTCTCGCGCCTGTTGAAGGTGAGGCAAAAAAGCGTTTCGGCAGCGTCGCCCGTGTCTCTAAGCGGCAGCATCCGCTCAGCTTCGCGGGGCCCGGCTTTCTCGAAGCGTCCCGCGGTCACTTCGAGGCTCCCCAAGAGCGCCTCGAGCCGGGTACGCGAATCGGCGTGTGCATATCCATGGCCGAGGACCTGTCCAACGACCGCAAGTGCGAGCATGTACTGCCACATCGCTAGATCTCCACGTCGCTGCAGCCCATGAAGAGCCGTCAACGCTCACACGGCGCCTTCCGCACCGTGACCTATCTCCTGTCTCTAGAGCCTATCCCATGACCCCTCCCGTCGGCCTTCGCGCCATATGGCGCAGGCTCCTCCGGCCCGGGTCGTGAGACAGGCCTCAGTTTCTCATGCCTGTCAAGGGAAAGTGCGTCGAAACAATGACGCGAGGTGTCGAGTGCCAGATCGCCTCTGAAAGGCCCTCGACTCGCGCGAACGCCCGACGAATCTCTCGCCTCGGTGACGAGCCCAGTCGGACAGAAAACGGAGCGACTGAGCAAGGGGAGTTTCGACACGGAAACTAGCTCGACGCGGACCGCCATGCCGCGATCTCGGCGAGATCCATTACCCGCAGCCTTTCTTCCATGTTCTCCGACTTGACGGCA
>JAJRCS010000155.1 GCA_028678815.1 Methanomicrobiales archaeon
CCAGCTCGCGAAGCCCTATGGCCAGTCGGTCCGGCTCCTCGTCGGCCTCTTCTGCACCGAGTCCTTCGACTACCGGACCCTCGTCGGGGGCATTCTGGGGGAGAAGCACGGGGTGGAGCCCTGGCAGGTGAAGAAGCTGAACGTCGCAGGGAAGCTCGAGGTGACGGTCGAAGGGCGGGACACCATCGCCATCCCCCTGAAGGAGCTCCAGGCGGCGGTCCGGCCCGGGTGCCGCTCCTGTACCGATTTCTCCGCGGTGGACGCCGATATCTCGGCAGGTGCCGTCGGGGCACCGAAGGGCATGACAACCCTCCTCGTCCGCACCCCGGTCGGGAAGAGCTTCGTGGACCGGGCAGTCTTGTCGGGGAAGCTCACGGTGGACCCGAAGGTGGACCTCGGAGCCGTCGAGAAGCTCGCCCGGGAGAAGGCGAAAAGAAGGCGGAAGTAAGAATCGCCCCCGGATTCCCTCCCTTTTCAACGGGCAGATCAGATATCGGTGATGTAACCGGTGTGGAGGACCTCCAGCCGGTCGCCGAGTTCCTCCTTCAGGATCCCCGTAGCTTTCTTACCCGTGCAATGGCCGGTGATCACCCGCTGGCACCCGAGGTGCACGAGTCCCTGTGCCATGTCCCGGATCTCACCGGGTGTTGCCCCGAGGGTCTTCAGGAGTGGGTTGTCGATGAGGTGAAAACCCCCGACGGCCGCCTTGACGGGGACGCCGGGGAACCGCTCCTTTGCGGCCGCGACCATGTTCACGATCCCCGAGTGGCCGCAGCCGGCGAGGACTACCATGCCATCCCCCTCCCGGACGACGAAGGTCAGCTCATGGGTGAAGGGATCGGGCACGTAACCGTCGCCAGCCTTCAGGAGGATCCTCCGGTTGCCCCTGGGGATGGGCATGGTTCTCTTCACCGGGGTGAGGGCATCGATGCCCGGCGCAAGCTCCGTATCCTTCTCCACCCATTTCATGCGATCCCCGTACCGTTCCAGGACCGACCGGTCGAGCCCGATATACTTGTGCATCCACAGGACCTTTGCATAGTGGGGCCCGCCTGCCCCTTTCCCTATAAAGAGGGGCGTGGCCCGGTTCACGGCAAAGAAGGCCCCGAGGCCCCCGCCATGGTCATAGTGCCCGTGGGAGAGCATGGCGAGGTCGACCCCGGAGATATCAACCCCAAGGGCCCTGGCATTCGCGAGGAAGGTGTCGTCCTGCCCGGTATCGAAGAGAAGGGACTTTCCACCGGTCTGCAGGTACAGGGAGAGACCGAACCGGTTCCTGAGATCGCTCCTCCCCTTCGTGTCCTCGACAAGGGTTACGAGGTGCATGGGGATTCCTCTCCTCCTGCGCATCTTGAACGTTGGGATTCGTTCCCATGAGAACCTCGGGAGGGAGAAGGCGAAACGGAAGTCACCACGGGTCGCACCCCGCCAGATGGCGGTCGCTACTCCGCTGACGCTTCGCGGTGACTCCGTCGCCGCACTCCTGTTCCCTGATGGGAACAGTCGTCGTCGCTCCACTCCTGCTCCCTTCGGGAGCAGTCGTCGTTGCTCCAGGTCGGTTTCTTCGCGACTGCGTCGCTCGAGGTCGGGTCCTACGGACCCTCCCTCCAACGAAACCTCCCTCACCGAAAGGGACTTAACCTCCCGCGCCTCCTCACACCGGAGTGATGGCTATGGAAACTGCGAAGAGCCCGCCCGGGAAGGTCCCCATCTATTCGGTGGCGACGGGGAAGGTGGAGCTCGTGGACCGGGTGGTGAAGACCGACGCGGAGTGGAGGAAGATCCTCGACCCGGTCACCTACGGGGTGGCCCGGAAGGCAGGCACCGAGCCGGCCTTCACGGGTAAGTACCATGCCTGGCATGAGAAAGGCCTCTACCGGTGCGCCTGTTGCGGGACCGACCTCTTCCTCTCCGAGACGAAGTTCGAGTCCGGCACCGGCTGGCCCTCCTTCCGGGCCCCGGTCTCCGAGAAGAACGTGGAGCTGAAGCGGGACCTCACCTACGGCATGGTCCGGACCGAGGTCCTCTGCGCCCGGTGCGGGGCCCACCTCGGGCATGTCTTCGACGACGGGCCCCCGCCCACCCACCAGCGGTACTGCATGAACTCGGCGTCGCTCTCGTTTGTGAAGCGGGAGTGACCCGTCTTCTCCCCGGGGGCATTACTGCCCCCCTTCCTTTCACCCCCTGTTTTTCGGGGGCAGGTTTAATATGGCCCCTGTCATGAGAGGAGACCATGGCACTCGCGGAGAAGATCCTGGAGGTCATCGGGGGCACACACCCGGCGGCCGTCGCGACCCTCGATCAGGGGAAACCAGCGGTCCGGTTCATGATGCTCACCGGTTCCGACGACATGACCCTGGTCGGGGCCACCATGACGGCCTCGCGGAAGGTGGCCCAGCTCAAAAAGAACCCGGATGCCTCCATCGCCATCTGGTCCGGCAGGGAGGTCACCGACCCCTACGTGGTGATGAAGGCAAAGGGAACGGTCATCGAGGACCTTGCGATGAAGAAGAAGTACTGGAACCCGATGATGGAACCGTATTTCAAAACACCGGACAATCCCGCTTTCGTGTTCCTCGTGTTCACGGCGATCGAGGTCGAGTACCATGGACCGAACATGGCGATGCCCGAGACCTGGACGCGGTGAACGGGGCCGGATCCCGCTCCAGAGGGGCCCCATCTCCCCCCTGGAAGCTCCCGGCTCCCTGCGGGACCCGGGATCCCACCGATAATCCCTTTTTTCCGTACAGCTGACAGTATACACATGTTGCCAAACCGGGCCGGCGAGGCGGTGGCGGCCTTCAGCCGGGGCGCCAGCTGCTCCATGGCGGTCTTCTCTGCATATGCCCCGGGCCTCGGGCTGGACGCGGAGACGGCGGCGAGTATTGCCTCACCCTTCGGCGCCGGTATCTCGCGGACCGGGGATATCTGCGGGGCGGTCTCCGGGGCGCTCATGGTCATCGGCCTCGCCCAGCGGAAGGCGGATATCAAGGACGCAGCCTCGAGGGAGAAGGTCTACGCCCTCTCGAGAGAGTTCATCGCGGAGTTCACCGCCCGGAACGGATCGGTGATGTGCACGGATCTCGTCGGGTACGACCTCTCGCAGGAGGAGCAGTACAGAGAGGCGCGGGAGTGTAAGGCCTTCGCGACCCGGTGCCCGAAGCTTGTTCGGGATGCCGGGGAGATCCTGGAGAGGATCCTGTAAATGCACCGGTCCGCGATCAAAGTCGGCTCGACGGTGGACGTGGTCCGGAAACAGGACCAGCGGACCGGGAAGAAGACCCGGGGCATCGTCGCCGAGATCCTCACGAACTCCGCCACCCACCCCCATGGCATCAAGGTAAGGCTGAAGGACGGGACGGTGGGGAGGGTCGCCGAGGTTGTCGGGGATGGTAATCCTGGAACGGAAAAGTGATGTTAGAGACCCCGTTTCCTCCTCGCCAGCGGGCTCGCCGGCCCGATGAACCGGGAGAGGAACTCCCCGAACTCCTCCTGCCAGCACTCCTCTCCCCGGTGCACCTCCCACCCCTTCTCCAGGGACTGCTTCACGTGCTTCCCGAGGCCAACGGCGAGGACCTCCGGTGAACGGAGGAGGTCCCCGGCGTCGGTGAACGGCCGCTCCAGGTCCACCAGGTAGCGGCCGTCTCGGATGAAGGGGCCGGAGAGGGGGTTCTGCCAGTACTTCTCGGCGAACTTCTCCGCGTTCGCACGGTCCCAGAGCGGCGGCCCCGTGTGCCTGGTGACCGGCGGGAGCCGGTCCGCGAGGAGCTCGAGGACGAGGATGCACCGGTCCTCCCCCATGGCGCAGTCATCCTGCAGCACGGGGAAGCCATGCCGGGCGAGGAGGCCCCGAACGGAGGCGAGGCTCCGCCGGAGCTGCGGGACGACGATGTCCGGGATGAGGGGCGGGGTGGCGAAGGTGAGGGCACAGAGGCAGGTCCCCCGGCGGGCGAGGGCGCGGGCGAACCCGTCCCGGCCGAGGGAGGCGGGCCCGGCAGGGAAGAAGAAGTCCGCCGAGGGGTCCTCCAGGTAGCCGCGGCAGTACTCCACGAACTCGAACATGCGTGTCGCGGAGAGGGCGGCCGCGACGTTCCGGGCGGGATCAACGGGGTCCACCACCCGGAGGGGCTCCTCGAAGGCCTTGCAGGCATGCCCCTCGAGGTCGATGCAGGTCCCGGGCTTCCACTCCGCGGCGGCCGGGAGGAAGGCGATGAAGCCGCCAGAGTGGAGGACGAGGAGCTCGCAGAGGTAGCCCGAGAAGCCCTCGGTCATCTGGTCCGACCCATAGACCCCGCAGGCCTTGGCGAACTGCTTCGCGAGGAGGACGTCGTCCCGGAAGGGGGCGATCTTCTCCGCGATGTACCGGGTGTGGAAAGGTGTGCGGTCCACCGCCGACTGGATCTTCGCCGCCGAGGCGACCTCGTAGCAGGGGACGAGGTCCACGTCCAGGCCGTCGATGGTCGCGTTCACGTACGGGTGCTCGGCGTACTTCTCCCGGAAGCTCCCGGCGAACCGGCGGGCGATCTTCCGGGCGAGGTCGAGGCCCCGCTCCTCGAGCTCCTCCCGGGAGAGGCCGGCCGGGAAGAGGAGGAAGATGTCCAGGTCCCGGTCCCCCGAGAGCCAGGTGTCCCGGGCCACCGAGCCCACCACCATCCCCTTCGCCCTCCCGTCCCCGGCGACGGCCGCGAGGAGGGAGGTGGCCACCTCCCAGGTATGGTTGTGCTCCGCCTCCTTCGGCCGGATACGGGCGAGGGCCTCCTCCTCGTGGGGGGGCCGGGATGCCTTCGCTCCCGGTGCCGGGTGCTTCCGTGTCATGAGCAGGGCACCTCCAGGAGGTCCTCGTAGATGGGCCCGGCAGGGGTGAGGGTGCTCTTCTTCAGCCTGATGGACCGGACAGGACAGGACCCGAACTCCTCGGCGTCAAGGCTCTTCAGGACAGGGATGAGGGAAGGATCGGGCCGCTTCACCCGCGCGAGGGTGGCATGGGGGGTGTACGGCCGTTTCTCCCTCGGGATGCCCAGGGGGCCGAGGGCCCCCTCCACGAGCTCAAAGAGCCTCCGGCAGCCACCGTTGTCCCTCACCTCGCACCAGATGACCCGGGGATTGGGCGGCGGGTTCCCCTTCACCCCCGCGAGGGAGATCTCGAAGGGGTCGAACCGGAGGGCCGAGAGGGCCTCCTTCACCCTCCCGAGGGTTTTCTCGTCGATCTCCCCCAGGAACTTGAGGGTGATGTGGATGGAGCCCGGCGCAACCACGGAGAGCCGGGCCCGGCACCCCGCGAGGGCCCCCTGCGGCCCGCGCATCCGCTCCCTCACCTCCGGGGCGAGATCAATAGCAATAAAAGTCCTGACCATCAAGAATACTTGGAACACCACCTACAAATGATAATCGCTTGGGGGACCCGTTGGTGAGCGAGAAACCATCCCTGATCGTCTATACCCTGGAGAACTGCCCGAACTGCGAGATGCTGAAGGAGTACCTGGCCTCCCGGAAGGTCTCCTACCAGGAGAAGGACATGTCCTCGGCGGACTCCCTCACCGACCTCCGGGTGAACGGCTGCTTCGCCATGGAGGCCCCGGTCCTTCGGAAGGATGACCTCTTCCTCACCTCCGCCGAGCTCTTCGCCGGCGGGAAGGTCCGGGATGCCGAGCTCCGGAGAACCCTGGGCCTCCCCTGAGACCGGTCCCCGGCACTCCCCTCTTCGGGCCCCGATCCCGAACCTGACCCTCCCTCTCCCGCTGTTTCCCGAACCAGCCCTGCCCGCGGGCTTCCCGGGTGGTTTATAAGGGCGGAAAACGTTTAAAAAGATATATATTGAGAAATAACCTGATAAAATCAAATAGCAATGGATTAATAGTATCTTACCGGTTTCGCGAGGTTGGACATCTTTGCCGCGGCAGAAAAAATCCCAGAGCAGGTCTGTTTTCCAGCAGCAACTCACGCTGGATGGGCGGTTTCTCCCCGCCCTCCCCAAGGTCAGGACGACGGACGGCCACATGGTGGAGTGGGACCGGGAGCGGATCGTCCGGCAGCTCATGGAGGAGACCCGGCTCATCGGCGTCTTCTACGGCCACGAGAGCGCCACCGAGGAGAAGGCGCGGGAGATCGCCTCCCTCGTGGAGCAGCGGATCCTGAAGCTCGGCCTCCAGGTGCTCTCCGGCCCCCTCATCCGGGAGATCACGAACATCGTGCTCCTGGAGCAGGGGCTCACCGAGTACCGGAACGTCTGCACGAGAGTGGGGACCCCCGTGTACGACGCGCACCTCATCGACGTCGGCCGGGGCTTCGAGGCCCATGACAACGCGAACCTCCAGGAGAATGCCGAGACCTCCCACAAGAAGAAGGCCGACAAGATCAGCAAGGAGCAGTACCTCCTCCAGCTCCCCCCGCACCTCGCCGACTACCACCTCGGGGGCGACCTCCATATCCATGACCTCGAGTACTTCGGGACCCGTCCCTTCTGCCAGGACTGGGACCTCCGGTACTTCCTCTACTACGGCCTCATGCCCGACGGGAACGGGACGAAGGCCTCGGTGGCGGGCCCGGCGAAGCGGGCCGAGGTCGCCGTGCTCCACGCGGTGAAGGCCCTCGGGTCGGCCCAGACGAACTTTGCCGGCGGGCAGGGGTACTACAACTTCCTCACCTTCCTCGCCCCCTATTTCGAGGGGATGGAGTACGACGAGATCAGGCAGCTCATCCAGATGTTCGTCTACGAGATGACCCAGATGATGGTGGCCCGGGGCGGGCAGCTGGTCTTCTCCTCGGTCCAGCTCACGCCGGGGGTCCCCACCCTCTGGAAGGACAAACCCTGCGTCTTCCGGGGGCGGGTCTACGACGGGAAGCAGGCCCCGAGGCGGACCTACGGCGAGTTCGAGCGGGAGGTGCGGCTCCTCTTCAAGGCCATGATGGAGGTGATGCTCGAGGGGGACTACTGGGGCAAGCCCTTCTCCTTCCCGAAGCCGGAGATCAGCGTCGAGCCTGACTTCCTCACCGAGGACGGGGAGTACAACAAACGGCACCCCGAGCTCCCCACGTACCGCGACCTCTATCTCCTCACCTTTGAGCTCGCCTCCAAGTTCGGCACCCCGTACTATGACAACCAGATCCCGCCCTACCGGGGTGCGGGGCAGGGGATCTCCTGCTACCAGTGCTGCGCCTACCAGTTCTCTGCGGTGGCAGAGAAGGACAATGACTTCGAGGCAAAGCTCGACTTCCGGGAGGGGAAGCACTTCTCCATGGGCTCATGGCAGGTGGTCTCGGTGAACTGCCCCCGGGCCGCGTACCGGGCCGAGAAGGACGACACCCGGCTCTTCGCCGAGCTGAAGCACCTCATGGACATAGCGGTCGAGGTCTTCCACATCAAGCGGCGCTGGATGGAGATCGTCCGGACCAATGGCCGGATGCCCTTTGCCATGCAGCGGCCGAAGGACCCGAACGACGGCGATCGGGGGGCCGTTGCCGTGGACCTTGAGGGACTCGTGTACACCATCGGCGTGGTCGGGGTGAACGAGATGGTGGAGCACCACACCGGCCACCAGCTCCACGAGTCAAAGGAGGCCTTCCGGCTCGCGGTCAGGGCCATGACCGAGCTGGAGCTCTATGCAAAGGAGCTCTCCCGGAAGCATGGCATGACCATCGCCCTCGCCCGGACCCCGGCCGAGACGACCGGGCAGCGCTTCGCCGTGGCCGACCTCCTGGACCAGCGGTACCGGGACCATGCCATGAAGGTCATCAAGGGGAACCTCGAGGCTGCCCTCGAGGACTGCGGGAAGACCCGGGACCTCCCCATCTACTACACGAACGGGACCCACGTCGCCCCCTGTGCCGAGATCCCCCTCACGAGGAGGATCGAGGTGGAGCACGTCTTCTTCCCCATCATCGACGGGGGGAACATCTTCCACATCTGGCTCGGCGAGGCGAGGCCCGACCCCCGGGGACTCATGGACATGGCCATGAACCTCTGCCGGAACACCCAGATCGGGTACTTCGCCTTCACCCGGGACCTCACCGTCTGCCTGAAGCAGTTCCGGGAGTACCACCCCGAGCCGGGGACCATCACCGCCTGGGGCAAGAGCCCCACCCAAAGCCCGGCATGACCCTCCTTGCCGTCGATATCGGCCGGGGCACCCAGGACGTCCTCGTCTACGACCCCGGCCGGCCCGTGGAGAACTGCACAAAGATGGTCCTCCCTGCCCCGACCGTCGTGGTGGGGCAGCGGATCCGGGAGGCGGCCGGCCGGGGTGAGGGGATCTTCCTCGAGGGATTCACCATGGGGGGCGGCGGCGTTGTGCAGGCCGTCTCGGAGCACCTCCGGAAGGGGCTCCCCGTCTTTGCGACGGAGACCGCGGCCCTCACCATCCACGACAGCCTGGAGAAGGTCCGATCCCTCGGGATCCAGGTCGTCCCCCGCCAGCCCCCGGGCACCACCCCTGTCAGGACCACCGACTACATGGAGACCGGGCTCCGAACCGCCCTCGGGGCCTTCGGATTGGAATACCCCCGGTACCTTGCCTTCGCCGTCCAGGACCATGGCTTCGCCCCCGGGGAGTCCAACCGGATCCACCGGTTCCGGATCCTGGGGGAGGTCCTCGACGAGGGAACCTGGCAGGTTTGGGCCCTCGCGAAGGACCCGCCCCTGCCCACCATGACCCGGATGGCGGCCCTCCGGGACCAGGTGCCGGGGGCGCTCGTCATCGATACCGGCGTTGCTGCCATCCTCGGCACCCTCTGCGATCCCTGGGTGAGGGAGCGGGCCGCCGAGGGGATCACCCTCGTGAACGCGGGGAACGCCCACACCTTCTGCGTGAACCTCCGGGGAGAGGAGGTCTGCGGGATCTTCGAGCACCACACCGCGTCCCTGGACCGGGACCACCTCCTCTCGCTCATCGGGAAGCTCCGGGACGGGACCCTCACGAACGAGGCGGTCTTCGGGGAGGGAGGCCACGGGGCGAGGGTGCACCGGCCCCTCGCGGCAAGGCACATCGCCATCACCGGCCCGAACCGGAAGCGCCTCCTCCCCGACGGCTACCAGGCAGCGCCCTTCGGGGACATGATGCTCACGGGGTGCTTCGGCCTTGTCCGGGCCTGGGAGCACCTCAGGGGCAGGGTTCCCCCGTGACCCCCGAGGGACAGGCCCCGGGCATGAGGGAGGTCGTGAAGGCGTACCTCGACCTCACCCGGGCCCATTTTGCCATCGTCTGGCCGGTCCTCGCCCTCTCGGGCCTTGCCCTCGCCTCCACCCGGTACGGCGGCCTCTCCTGGATCCTCGCCGGGAAGGTGGCCCTTGCGGCCCTTTTCGGGTTCGAGGCCGGGATGGTCTTGAACGACATCGTGGATCGCAGGCCGGATACCCGGGACATCGATCCCCGGATGACCCGGTACTGGCGGCCCTTCGGGACCCGGCCCCTCGCGGCGGGGACCATCCCCCCGTCGCATGCCCTCGCCCTCTTCGCCCTCCTCGTCCTCGCCACCGGGGCCATCATCCTCACCCTCCCCTGGCCCCACTCGGGCTACGTGGGAGCCATCATGGCCGCGAGCTACGGGCTCGAGGCCTTCTACCAGCTGAAGAAGCGGGACCAGCGGTTCCCCGTCGCCCAGCTCGCGGGGAGGATCGACCTCGCCCTCTTCCCGGTGGCCGGCTATCTCGCCCTCGGTTTCCCTGACATCACGGCCCTCCTCCTCTTCCTCGTCTTCTATCCCTGGGCCGAGGCCCACCTCGGGGTGAACGACCTCGCGGACGTGGTGAACGACCGGGAACGGGGGATGAAGACCATCCCGGTCCTCTTCGGGACCGGCGGCTGCATCGCGTGGATCACCCTCTTCTCCCTCGTCCATGTCGCGACCTCCCTCCTCCTCCTCTCCTCCCTCGGGATCCTCGCCCGGGCCGGCTTCCTCGCCGGGTTCCTCCTCCTCCTCCTCGCGAACCTCCGGATCACGAGGCACCGGACCCCCGAAGCAGCCCTCGGGGCCCTCCCCCTCTTCCACGGGTCGCTCTTCCTCTACGCGGCGGCGCTCATCCTGGGGTCGGTGCTCTGAGATATCGGACGCTCCTGGGGGAAGGGAGGTTTCGTAAGAAACCGACCTCGA
>JAJRCS010000186.1 GCA_028678815.1 Methanomicrobiales archaeon
AGTTCCTCCCCCAGACCTGCTCGGAAAGGGAGAAGTAGCGGTGGCCCGAGTGGTGGTGTTTGTAGCTCGTGATCTCCCCTCGGATCCAGATGTCCTGGAGCCGCCCGTCGTCCAGCGCCCCGGCGATGATCCCCGAGATCTCGGCGATGCCCAAAACCGCGGGCCCGGGGACCGGCCCGGGGCCTGCGGGGACCTGGTCCATCACTGCCCTGTAGGGCGGGTACGGATATGAACATGTGGGATGAGGGGTGAATATTCCGGTATGGTGCACATCGCGGTCTCCACCATGTTCTTCCACGAGTACCCCCTGGACGAGGGGTTCGATGCCATCGGGCGGGCAGGGATCGACAGCATCGAGTTCTGGGTCGAGACGCCCCACTTCTGGCTGAACGGCCACCCTGTCGGGGAGCTCCAGGCCCGGCTCGGGGAGCACCCGGGCTTCTCCCCCGTGAACGTCCATGCGCCCATCCTCGACCTGAATCCCTGCTCGGTCAACCCCCGGGTGGCGCAGGCAAGCCTTGCCTACACCGCCGAGGCCATCGATCTTGCGGAGCGGATCGGTGCCGGGGTGGTGACCGTCCATCCCGGCCGGCGGACGGCGAAGAGGCCTCCCGGCGGACCCGACTACCGGCGCTTCGAGCACTACGTGGACACCCTCCGCACGGCGGCCTCGGGGAAGCGGGTGAGGGTGGCCATCGAGAACATGGAGCGGGCGGTGAACTCCCTCCTCTCCCGCCCGGACGAGGCCCGGGAGCTCCTGGACCGGGAGCCCTGGCTCTCCTTCACCCTGGACGTCTCCCATGCCATGGCAACCTCGGTGGAGGAGGTCACCCGGTTCATCGGCCTCTGCGGCGACCGGCTGGCGAACGTCCACCTCTCCAGGACCGAGGGGGGGAGGACCCACCTCCCGCTGGACGGGAGCCCCCGGGGCAGGGCCGTCCTCCAAGCCCTCGCCGAGGCGGGCTACGCCGGCGCCATCACCCTGGAGATCGAGGACCGGAACTTCGACCATGATCTCTCCCTCGAGGAGAAGGTCATCCTCCTCGCCCGGGAGGCGGCCTTCATCCGGTCGGAGATGGGGTGAAGTCGCACCTGCGTTGCTCCAGGTCGGGTTCTGACGAACCCTCCCTTTTCGCTACCTTTATTTCGTCCCTCTCCCACACTTTCCGTAGACGGGGCACGGGGGCAGCGGGCCCTTCCCATCCCCCGGACTCCGCGTGGACGCCATGGCATCCGAGATACTGGTCATCATTTTCTTCCTCTGCATCCTCCTCTCCGCCTTCTTCTCCGGGTCCGAGGTTGCCCTCCTCTCCATCACCCGGTCCAAGGTGAGGACCCTCCTCGCCAGGGGCGGGAAGGACGCCCAGGCCCTCGCGACCCTCAAGCGGTCCCCGGACCACATCATCATCACCGTCCTCATCGCAAACACCCTGGTGAACGTCGGGGCGGCCACCATCGCCACCGCCCTTGCCATCGAGATCTTCGGGAGCATCGGCATCGGGATCGCGACCGGGGTCGTGGTCCTCCTCCTCCTCGTCTTCGGGGAGATCGGGCCGAAGATGCTCGCCGTGCGGTTCACCGAGCCCGTGGCCCTCGCCGTGGCCCGGCCCATCCTCCTCCTCGCGACGATCCTCTCCCCCGTTCTCTGGGTCTTCGACCGGCTCTCCCGGTCCATGGAGCTCACCAAGGCCTTTGCCAAACCGGCCATCACCGAGGAGGAGATCCGGGGCTGGATCGAGCTCGGGCGGGAGGAGGGGACCCTCGAGAAGGAGGAGGAGCAGATGCTCTTCAATGTCCTGGAGTTCGGGGACACCACCGCCCGGGAGGTGATGACCCCCCGGGTGAACGTCACCATGATCGACGACCGGGACACCCTCGCCCAGGCGGTGGCCATCTTCAAGGAGACCGGCTTCTCCCGGCTCCCCGTCTTCTCGGGGGAGACGGGGAACGTCACCGGGCTCCTGAACGTGAAGGAGGTCTTCCCCGTGGTCCTCGAGCAGCGGCAGGGAGTCGGCATCCGGGAGCTGATGCACGAGCCGTACTTCGCCCCGGAGACGGCGAAGATCGACGACCTCCTCAAGGAGCTCCAGAAGCGGAAGATCCACATGGGCTTCGTCCTCGACGAGTACGGGGAGTTCGCCGGGATCATCACCGTGGAGGACATCCTCGAGGAGCTCGTGGGGGAGATCCTCGACGAGTTCGACCAGGACGAGCCCGAGATCCAGACCGTGGAGCCCGGCGTCTGGCTGGTGAACGGCCAGGTCCGGGTCTGGGACGCGAACGAGCGGCTGGGGATCTCCCTGCCCCTCGAGGGATCCTACGACACCCTCGGGGGCCTCGTCATCGAGCGGCTCGGCCACATCCCCCGGCGCGGGGAGACGGTCTCCCTCGACGGCCCGGGGCTCACCCTCACGGTTATCCAGATGCTCGGCCGCCGGGTCGGGAGGGTGAAGGTCACCCTTCCCCAGGCGACGGCAGGAGAAGGATGATATGAGTACCAAGAGTTCCCGTTCCATGAAGGAGATCGCGGTCCTCGCCTCGGGGAGGGGATCGAACTTCCAGGCCCTCATCGACGCAGCCCGGGCCGGGTACTTCCCGGGGGCCATCGCCCGGCTCATCACCGACAACCCGGATGCCTACGCCATCCGGCGGGCGAAGGACGCCGGGATACCGGTCTCGGTCCTGGATTTCTCCTCCTTCCCCGGCCGGATGGCCTACGAGGCGGCCCTCCTGGGGGAGATGGAGGCCTGCGATCCCGACCTCTTCGTCCTCGCCGGGTACATGCGGATCCTCCCGTCGGCCATCGTCCGGGCGTTCCCGGGCCGGATCCTGAACATCCACCCCGCCCTCCTCCCGTCCTTCCCCGGGCTCCATGCCCAGCGGCAGGCCGTGGAGTACGGGGTGAAGGTCTCGGGCTGCACCGTCCACTTCGTGGACGAGGGGACCGATACGGGCCCCATCATACTCCAGCGGTGCGTCCCCGTGGAGGAGGGGGACGACGAGGAGACCCTCGCGGCCCGGATCCTCGTGGAGGAGCACCGGGTCCTCGCCGAGGCGGTCCGGCTCTTCTGCGAGGGGCGGATCCGGCTCGTTGGCCGGCGGGTCGAGGTCCGGTGAACCCCGGCCCCGGATCCACTGGTGACCCCCGGTGACCCCCGGGGTCCTGTCCAGAGGGGCCCCTTCCCCCCTGGACGCTCCCGGCTCCGTCCCGAGGGGCCCCAACCCCCGGGACAGCCCCGGCTCCTTTGGAGCCAGGTCTCCCTGCAGGACCCGGGATCCTGTCCAGAGGGCCCCCTTCCCAGGTCCAGAGGGGCCCCAACCCCCCTGGACAGGAGGAGCCGCTTCGCGCCTCCTCCCCCCTGGACGATCCCGGCTCCG
>JAJRCS010000188.1 GCA_028678815.1 Methanomicrobiales archaeon
ATGCCCGCACCGAAGGAGGAGGAGAAGCCCGCGGTGCGGCAGGTCCCCTGGCTGAGGATCGCCCCCGTCGTCCTCGGCCTCGTCCTCTACGGAGCATCCTTCCTCGAGGGCATGGCCCCCCTCAAGGACCTCGCCTTCTTCGTCCTCCTCGCCGCCCTCCTCCTCCCATGGCTGCAGAAGCGGGATTAGCCGCAGGGCTCGTCCTCGCCGCTGCCCTCGGGGTGGACCGGCTCCTCGGCGACCCCCAGAGCCGGCTCCACCCGGTCGCCCTCCTCGGGCGGCTCATCGGGTGGTGGGGCGACCCGGCCCGGTGGGATCCCCGGCTCCAGAGAACCGCAGGGGTCGTCTGCGGCATCGGGACCGCGTGCCTCTTCGCCCTCCCCTTCCTCCTCGTGGACCGGTTCGCCCCCCTATGGGCCTTCCTCCTCGCCGGGCCGTTCCTCCTCAAGGTGACCTTCGCATGGCGGGCCCTCGAGGAGCATGCCCGCGCGGTGGAGAGGGCGGTGCAGGGTGATCTCGGGGAGGGCCGGAGGGCCGCGGGGAGGATGGTGAGCCGGGACACGGATGCCCTCTCCGCCGAGGAGACCCTCTCGGCGGCCTACGAGTCGGTCTCCGAGAACCTGGTGGACAGCATCGCCGCGCCGCTCCTCTTCTTCGCCCTCTTCTCGCCCCTCGGCCTCGGGCTCACCGCGGCGGCCTCCTACCGGGCCTTCAACACCATGGACGCCATGCTCGGCTACCGGGACCACCGCGCCCGGATCGGGTGGTTCTCCGCCCGGATGGACGACCTCCTCACCTGGATCCCCGCGAGGGTCACCGGCGGGGTTCTCCTGGCCTGGTTCTGGGCGAAGGGGCGCCTCGGCCCGGCCCTCTCGGCCCTCCGGGCAGATGCCCGGAGGCGCCCCGGGCTGAACGGGGGGATCCCCATGGCCATCATCGCCGGGGGGACCGGGGTCCGGTTCCGGAAGCCCGGGGTCTACACCATGGGGACGGGAGAGAAAACCCTCGCGGAGGGGGGGAAGGAGATCATCCTGGCCGTGCGGGCCGCCACCCTCATCCTCGCGGTGATCCTCGTGGCCGCGCTATTTTTATGGGTATGACCCGCGTATGGATCATGCTATGAAGCTGGAGGAACTGAGGTTCGGCACCGAGCTCCTCAAGCGTGGCTTCGCGTCCATGCAGAAGGGCGGGGTGATCATGGACGTGGTGAACGCGGAGCAGGCGAGTATCGCCGAGGATGCAGGGGCGGTGGCCGTCATGGCCCTGGAGCGGGTGCCGGCCGAGATCAGGAAGGCAGGGGGGGTCGCGCGGATGGCTGATCCCGCGCGGATCACGGAGATCATGGACGCGGTCTCCATCCCGGTCATGGCCAAGGTGCGCATCGGCCACTTCGTGGAGGCCCAGGTTCTCGAGTCCCTCGGGGTGGACATGATCGACGAGAGCGAGGTGCTCACGCCGGCCGACGAGCAGTTCCACATCGACAAGAGCCTCTTCTCCGTCCCCTTCGTCTGCGGTGCCCGGGACCTCGGGGAGGCCCTCCGCCGGATCGACGAGGGGGCGGCCATGATCCGGACCAAGGGGGAGGCCGGGACGGGGAACGTCGTCGAGGCGGTCCGGCACATGCGGAACATCATGGGGGAGATCCGGGCCCTCCAGGGAAAGTCCACCCAGGAGATGATGGACCGGGCCCGGGAGATCGAGGCCCCGGCAGGCCTCGTCCTCGACGTGGCGAAGCGCGGCCGGCTCCCGGTCGTGAACTTCTCGGCGGGCGGGATCGCCACCCCCTCCGACGCCGCGATGATGATGCAGCTCGGGGCCGACGGGGTCTTCGTCGGGTCGGGGATCTTCCTCTCCCAGAACCCGCAGCAGATGGCGAAGGCCATCGTCGAGGCCGTCAACCACTACGATGACCCCCGGACCATCGCCGATGTCTCGAGGAACCTCGGCGAGGCCATGAAGGGGCTCGACATCCACCTCCTGAAGCCGGACGAGGTGCTCCAGACCCGTGGGCGTTAGGATCGGCGTCCTCGACCTCCAGGGGGATGTCTCGGAGCACATTGGCGCCTTCCGGCAGGCCCTCGCGGAGGCGGGGCTCCTCGAGGGATCAGATGTCATCACTGTACGGCGAGCCGAGCAGATACCCGCCTGCGACGGGCTCGTCATCCCCGGCGGCGAGTCCACCACCATCTCGAAGCTCATCGATAAGAACCGGATGAGGGGGCCGCTCGAGGAGTTCCAGGGCGGGATCTTCGCCACCTGCGCCGGGCTCATCGTCATGGCGAAGGACGTCCCCGATCCCCGGGTGAGGTCCCTCGGGCTCCTCGACATCGACGTGGAGCGGAACGCCTTCGGCCGGCAGAAGGACTCCTTCGAGGCTGATCTTCCCATAAAGGGCCTTGACTCGCCCTTCCATGCCGTATTCATCCGCGCCCCCGTCATCTCCCGGGTCGGGGAGGGCGTGGAGGTGCTCGCCACCGTGGACGGCGCACCGGTCGCCGTCCGTCAGGGGAAGCACCTCGGGCTCAGCTTCCACCCGGAGCTCTCGGGGGACACGAGGGTGCACCGGCTGTTCCTGTCGGGACTCTGACTGCATCCTGCAAGGATTCATCTCTTTCTGCAGGAATACTTCCCTGAGAGGTGCCCCGTGAAGGTCATCCCCGTCGCAGGAACATCTGGCTCCGGAAAGACCAGCTTCATCCTCGCCCTTATCCCTCTTCTCTCCCGGATGGGCCCTGTCGGCACGGTGAAGCACGTCGGGCACCACGCCATGGAGGTCCCCGAAGGTAAGGACACGACGGTCATGTTCGCCACCGGGGCACGGGCCGTTGCGGGGATCGACCTTGAGAAGACCATCGTCACCCTCCGGAGTACCTCGGTCATCGATGCCCTCGACCTCCTGGCCGGGCAGGGGGTCGCCTTCGCCGTCGTGGAAGGGTTCAAGGGGAGCAGGTGGCCCAAGATCGTCATCGGGGACCTGGAGGCAGAGGGCA
Source organism: Methanomicrobiales archaeon (assembly GCA_028678815.1). Classification (GTDB taxonomy): domain Archaea; phylum Halobacteriota; class Methanomicrobia; order Methanomicrobiales; family JACTUA01; genus JACTUA01. Next base: position 2,991 of record JAJRCS010000188.1, read on the forward strand.
TCCTCCTCCGGAACCCGTCCCCGGAGGACGTGATCAGGAACCTGGATCGGTTCCCCGACTACGTCACCCTCGGTGAGCTGCTGCACGAGCTCGGGGAAGCCTGCAGGGAACAGGGGCAGCCCTGCACCACGGCGACAGCCACCATCCCGCTGCCTGCCTTGGTGAAAGAGGACTCCCTGGAGCTTCCTGCCCTCGTCCGCGACATGGAGGCACTCTCCGGGATCAGGGGGGCCCGGGCCGCCATCCGGCATGGTGCTCTCTTCGGGGGAGCCGACGAGCTCATCGTGGCCGTTGCTGCAGGGAGCGCCGAGGAGGCCTCCTCCGCCCTGCAGGTCGCCCTCCCGGGATGCCTGGAGGACCGGGAAGGACCGGGGAACACCCCGGGCTGATGGCTCCCGGCTTCAGGATGAATATCCTTCGAAGGAAGATCTTGTTATTGAAAAAAATGGTTTGATTTCAGATGAAAAGCGGTGCAAAGACCACCGACACGATGGCCATCAGTTTTATCAGGATGTTGAGTGCCGGGCCCGCGGTATCCTTGAACGGGTCCCCGACCGTGTCACCGGTCACTGCCGCCTTGTGGGCAGCCGAGCCCTTTCCGCCGAGGTGGCCCTGTTCGATGAACTTCTTCGTGTTGTCCCAGGCACCACCGGTATTTGCCATCATGACGGCAACGATGAAGCCGCTCGCAATTGAGCCGACGAGGAGTCCGGCAAGCGCAGCCGTCCCCAGCACAAGCCCGCAGATAACCGGTGCAAGGATTGCCATGAGACCCGGGAGCACCATCTGTCTGAGCGCAGCGTTGGTGGAGATGGTGATGCATGCGTCGTAGTCGGGCTCCGCCTTCCCCTCCATGAGGCCGGGGATCTCCCTGAACTGCCTGCGCACCTCCTGCACGATGTCGCCCGCTGCCTTGCCGACCGCGGTCATGGCAAACGAGCAGAAGAGGAACGGGAGCATTGCACCGATCACGATCCCGACAAAGACGATGGGGCTGAGGAGGTCGACGAAGGGGAGGCCGACCGTCTGTGTGTACGCGATGACGAGCCCGAGGGCGGTGAGGGCGGCACCCCCGATGGCAAAGCCCTTGCCGATGGCTGCGGTCGTGTTACCGACGGCATCAAGCGTGTCCGTGATCTCCCGGACGCTCTTGTCCTGGTGCGACATCTCGGCAATACCACCGGCATTGTCCGCGACCGGGCCGTAGGCGTCGACGGAGAGGGTGATCCCCAGGGTGGCGAGCATCCCGACACCGG
>JAJRCS010000143.1 GCA_028678815.1 Methanomicrobiales archaeon
GTGGTTTGACGGCATTGACAAGAAGACGGCATTCCTGATGGACTCCTCGGTGCCCGCCGTGCTCGCAGGGGCATGCAAGTACGTCACCGAGGTCGGGCTTGCCCACCGGGCCATCTATAACTCCATCAACGGGTCCATCGCGCAGGCAAACATTGATGCCCTGAAGAACAGCGACGTGGACTCGGCCATCGTGCTCGCCTTCAACCCGGCCGATCCATCGGTATGGGGCAGGCAGAAGGTGCTCGCCGAGGGCGGCGTCGCCGGTCAGACCAAGGGCATGCTCCAGATCGCCGAGGAGTGCGGGATCAAGCGCCCGATCCTGGACACGGCTGCAACCCCCCTGGGCCTTGGCTCCGGGAGTTCCTACCGTGAGATCCTGGCCTGTAAGGCCATCTTCGGGTACCCCACCGGCGGTGCGTATCACAACATGACCGTGGCCTGGACATGGCTCCGGCGCTGGAAGGGCACGAGCAAGACCCCCTCATTACTCGCGGCAGGCTACAAGGACAAGCCGGCCCTCCTCGAGCAGATGACCCACCACTACCTCGGTGGCATGGAGGGGATCAAGCAGGCGGCATGGTCTGCCCCCGATATCGGGTGCAACCTCATCGCGAGCACCCTCGGTGCCAACCTCATCATGTACGGGCCCATCGAGAACTGTGAGCCCATGATCACCTCGCAGGCGTACATGGACATCGTCACCCTCGAGGCGGTCCGCTCCCTGGGCATCGACGTGAAGGAGGGTGTGAAGCACCCCATCCAGAAACTCATCTAACCCTTTTTTTCTGAGGGAGGTTTCGAGCAACGAAGTTGCGAAGAAACCGACCTGGAGCAACCCGCCATCAGGCGGGGTGCGACCAAGGGGGTCTGTGGCACCCCCCAATGCGATAGCCCCGGCAGGAGGTTGCCTGCATGCGTCAGAGGGATGTCCCCGGAAAGGGCCTATCCCCGCGAGAGATCACAAAAATTGATAGAGGACCGGATCGAAGCCATAGTCAGGAGAGGGACAGCCCCGCGCCGTGAAGCCATCATGAGCATCATCCAGGCAGACAACCTGAAAAAGTCCTTCGGACCGATCACCGCCGTCGACGACGTGAGCCTCTCGGTCAGGGAAGGGGAGATCTTCGGTTTCCTCGGCCCGAACGGGGCGGGAAAGACCACTACCATCCGGCTGATGACCGGCGTGCTGACCCCTGATGCCGGCACTGTCCTCATCAACGGGACCGATATCCACCGCCACCCGCTCGAAGCGAAGATGCAGATGGGGGTCATCCCGGAGAACAGCACGGTGTACGGCGACCTCACCTCAGAACAGAACCTCCACCTGGTCGGGAAGCTGTACGGCCTCTCCCGGTCCGAGAGGGAGACGAGAAACAGGGAGGTCCTCGGGCGCCTCGGGCTCTGGGAGCGGCGGAACGACCCTGTCCGGGTGTTCTCCAAGGGCATGCGGCAGCGGATAAGCATCGCCTGCGCGATCCTTCACGACCCCTGCATCCTCTTCCTCGATGAACCGACCGCCGGTCTCGACGTGCAGAGCCGGAGGCTCGTCATTGACACGATCCACCACATGAACGAAGGGGGGAGCACCGTCTTTCTCACGACCCACAATATCGAGGAGGCGAATACCCTCTGTCAGACTGTCTCCATCATCAACAGGGGCCGGATCATCGCAACAGGCAGCCCTGAAGGGCTGAAGAAGACCTTTGATACGACACAGTCTGTCGAGGTCTCCTTTGACCGGATGGTGGGAAAGGAGCTCTTCTCTTCTGAAGCGATCCTGAAGGCTGAGCCCATGGGCGACAAGTGGAGGCTCTACACGGCTGATCCCGACCATGTCGTGAAGTTCATCGGGGCAGTTGCAGAGCGGGAACAGCTCACCATCACCTCCATTGCGACCTCCGGCCCGAGCCTCGAGGAGGCCTTCGTCCGGCTGACAGGAGGTGCCTGATGGACATCTCAGTCTTCCTCCGCGGGATCTCGGTCATTGCCGAGAAGAATATCAGGATCTACTACAACAAGGCGCCGGTCATCATCTTCGGGCTCCTCTTCCCCTTCTTCATGTTCCTCGCCTTCTTCGTCGGAAGGAACCTTGAGCTCGCGGCCTTCTTCCCCGGGTTCCTGGCGATGACCCTCTTTTTTACCGCATCCTCGGTGGGTCCCCTCATCACGCCGTGGGAGAAGCGGGACAGGACCTACGAGCGGCTGCTCTCCTACCCCGTCACGCTGGAGGGGATCATCCTCGGTGATATCGCCGCGGGTGCACTCTTCGGGCTCATCATCACCACCCTGGTGTGGGTGGTGAGCTGGATTGTCCTCGACCTCTCAGTCGTACAGCTCTCGGCCTTTGCCATGGCATTCCTCCTCGGGACGCTCTCCTTCGCGGCGCTCGGGTCCCTGCTCGCATCGCCTGCATCCGACACACCATCCAATGTCATGATGCTCTCTTCCCTGATCCGTTTCCCGCTCATCTTCATCTCAGGGATCTTTATCCCGCTCAGCCAGATGCAGGGATGGGGCCTTCTGCTCGCCTCGGTCTCGCCGCTCACCTATCTCGTCGACCTCTTCAATGCGGCCCTGACCGGGGAATCGGTCATCTCCCCCTTCGTCGATTGCGGGGTTCTTATCGGGGTCATTGGCCTGTTCATCCTGCTCGCGAGGTTCATCCAGATCCGGAACCTGATGAAAGGCCTGTAAACCGGATGGGATCCCGGAAAAAAGGAGGAGGAGATCGCAGGGCTACCCGTACAGCCTCTTCATCACCCAGGCCATGTTCTCCCCGAGGACCCGCATGGTCCGGAGCCCCTCCCCGTCCCCCTTCACGTCCCCCCGGTCGAGGCCGATGCCGACGTTCCAGTAGCACGATCCCGGGACCACCATCTCGCTGATGAAGAAGAAGTGGTTCATGGTATCGAAGGCATGGATGGCCCCGCCCCGCCGGACGGCGACCACGGCCGCCCCGACCTTCCGCCGGAACATCCCGCCGTTCGCCATGGCGACGAAGCCGGCCCGGTCCATGAGGGCCTTCATCTCGGCGCTCACGTCGGCGAAGTACGTCGGGGAGGCGAGGATGATCCCGTCGGCCTCGTCCATCTTCCCGATGCACTCGTTCACGATGTCATCCTCCACGGCACAGCGCCGGTCCTGCTCCTTCATGCACCGCATGCACGCGGTGCATCCCCGGACCGGTTCCCCCGCGAGCTGGACGAGCTCGGTCTCTATCCCCGCCTCCTCCAGGGCAGCGAAGACCTCCCGGACAAGGATGGCGGTGTTCCCGTCCTTCCGTGCACTCCCGTTGAACGCAACGACCTTCATGCAATCTCCTCCACCCTTTTGATCCCGGGTTCCCATAATCGCTTCTCCCCGCGTCCCCCGGAGGGAAGGACGGCCTGGGGGTGCCGTGGCCCGGGGTGCCGGGGTCACGGGTGCCGGGGGCCGGGGTGAGGCGACGTACCAGGCCGGGTGGCCATCCCCCGGACATGGCCGGGTTGGGACCGGGAGATGCCATGAAATAATGTTCATTTAATTTTTCTGACTGGCTAATTTCATATTTACGAATAAGAAAGGTTAAATAGTATTTAATGAAAATATTTGATGAGGTGCGCGCCCGGGGGAGCAGGCACGAGAATCCTCATGACCATGCGGCAGGAACGCCAGCTGTGGACACTGTGGGACTTCGTCCTCATCGGTCTCGTACTCCTCTCGGTCTTCATCGCGAATATCTTCATCTACTACCTCTACCAGGGGACGGTCTTTGTCCTCACCAACTTCTTCTACATCCCGGTGATCTTCGCCGCCTTCGAGTACCCGAAGCGGGGGATCTTCGTCTCCTCCTCCCTCGCCCTCATCTACTTTGCCGTCATCTACACCTTCCTCTCCGATGACCCCACGGCCATCACCTCGGCGACGATGCAGTTCTACGTCTTCGTTGCCGTCGGGACCATGGTCTCCCACCTGTCGAACGAGCTCCGGGAGCAGGAGCTCCGGTACCGGGGGATCTTCGACCACTCCGAGGCCGGGGTCTTCCTCATCGACCGGAAGGAGCACAAGATCGTGGAGGCCAACGAGCAGTCCGCCGCCCTCGTGGGCCACCCGAGGAGCGAGCTCGCCGGCAAACACATCTCCATGGTCTGGTACGACCAGGCGGACATGGAGACCTTCTTCAGCCGGCTGAAGAAGGAGTACGCCATCTCGGGGTACGAGACCCGGTTCCAGACGAGGGACGGGTCCGTCCGGTGGGTCCTCATCTCGGCCTCCATCCTCGAGGACTGGGAGATCGTCTGCACCGTCGTGGACATCTCCGAGCGGAAGCAGACCGAGCGGGAGATCATCCGGCGGAACAAGGAGCTCGCCATCATCAACCAGATCGGGACCGCCATCTCCACGGCCACCACCCTCGAGGAGCTCGAGAGGGTCGCCCTGGAGAAGACCCTCGGCTTCATGGACTTCGACGTGGGGGCCATCTACTCTGTCCAGAACGGGGCGAAGACCGCCGAGCTCGCCCGCCAGCAGGGGATCCCCGAGGCGCTCCTCCCCCGGTTCAGGGAGATCCGGGCCGACACGCCCCCCTACAGCCGCACCTTCCTCGAGGGCTACCCCCTCTACTACCGGGACGTGGTGGCCGGGGCCATGGACTGGGTCCGGCCGCCGGTCGTCTCCCTCGCCATCGTCCCCCTCGCCACGAACGCCGGGGTCGTGGGGGCGATGTTCCTCGGGAACACCGAGCCCCATACCTTCTACGAGGGCGACACGGCCATCGTCGAGCACATCGGGAAGGAGGTGGGGAACGCCATGGCGAAGGCGAGGCTCCAGCAGCAGCTCCAGGACAAGATCGACGAGGCGAACCTGTACATCGATATCATGACCCATGATATCCACAATGCCAACACCATCTCCATGGGGTACGCCGAGATCCTCACCGAGATCCTGCAGGACGAGCCCCGGACCTTTGCCAACAAGCTCCTGTCGAGTGTCCTCCAGAGCTCCTCCATCATCGACAACGTGGCCACCATCCGGCGGATCCATGCCGAGCGGCCGGTGCTCAGGATCAAGAGCCTCGACGAGGTCATCCGGGAGGAGATCCTCCACTACCCGGGGGCCGAGATCAGCTACAAGCCGACGGGATTCACCATCCTCGCCGACGACCTCATCCCCGTCATCTTCCGGAACCTCATCTCCAATGCCCTCAAGTTCGGGGAGCAGAAGGCGAGGGTGCTGATCAGTGCCACGGCTGTCGGGAAGGACGAGGTGGAGGTGGCCGTGGCCGACACCGGCCCGGGCATCTCCGATGACCTGAAGGGGGTCATCTTCGCCCGGTTCCAGCGGGGCAAGGGGAAGAAGAGCGGGAAGGGGCTCGGGCTCTACATCACCCGGATCATCGTGGAACGGTACGGGGGCCGGATCTGGGCCGAGGACCGGGTTCCCGGCCAGCCCGGCCAGGGCGCCGTCATCCGGTTCCGGCTGAAGAGGCCGGTATAGTAACCCTCGGGTATGATTTTTCCTGAAGAATACTGTCAAGGCGTCTCGGCTACACCTCGTCTTCGTCCCTGCTCTCAGGGTTTATCTCACCGACCACGGTTCAATTTCACCCGGTGATAAAGCCACGGCGGCGGGATGAGCCGGTCCAGTGAAGCTCACGATGCCGCCAGCTCTCCCTGAGAATCGGAACACCAAATCGCTCTCGGGGGACTCGCTGCGCTCGCAACTTCGTCGCTCGAGGTCGGTTTCTTACGAAACCTCCCTCCCCCAGGAGCGTCGTCAGTATCACCGAAGTTACGAAGAAGAAAAGGGGGGATTTTATTTCTTCAGATACCTGATCGCCAGGTCGACGATGGCCGCGAGGGCCTCGCTCGACCAGAGCTCGGAGTTCATAATGAGGTGGTAGGG
>JAJRCS010000003.1 GCA_028678815.1 Methanomicrobiales archaeon
GAATGGAGGTTGATGTACCGCTTGAGGCCGGGATCGGTCACCTCGACCTCGTTCAGGTCCCAGCGGTTGAAGAGGAGCCGGGGTTCCTTCTCCTCCTTCTCCTTCTCCGGGGCGGCGGGGACCGTCTGGGCGACGGGCTCCTCTCCCTTCGCCTTCATGAGGATGGCCCGGGCCGCGTCCTCCTTCTCCTTTCTCTCCCTCGGCTCCTTCCCCGCCGGCTTTGCGCCCTCCTCCTTCTTCGGGGCCCGCTCCTTCTTCGGCCTCGGGGCCTTTGCCGGTTCCTTCGCCGGCTCCTTCAGGGCCTTCGCGGGCTCCGCCACCGGCTGCTCCACCGGCACCTGCTGGTCGTCTGCCATGGGGCTCACCTGCGCGGCTTCTCCTTCCTGCCGATGACGAGCTCCCGGAGGGAGACGTTGTTCACCTTGGTGACGACGTACCGGACGCCCGGGATGTCCCCCATGGACCGCCCGAGCCGGCCGCCGATGCCCTCGATCTCCACCTCGTCGTGCTCGTCGATGAAGTTGATGGCCCCGTCGCCCGTGGCAAAGGCCGTGACCTGCCGGCCGTTCTTGATGAGCTGCACCCGCACCGCCTTCCGGATGGCGGAGTTGGGCTGCTTGGCCTCGATCCCGATCTTCTCGAGCACGATCCCCCGTGCCTGGGGCGAGCCCTCCAGGGGGTCGGCCTTCTCATCGAGGTGGAGGAGCCGGCGCGCGTAGCGCTTGTCGCTCCACCGGAACTTTTTCGAGTCCCGCGCAAGTTTTCTTGCCGCAAATTTACCCAGTCCCATCAGATGTCCCCGTTACATGGTTTCTTCAGATGCAGATCCTATCGCATGTGAGGTCTAAATTTTGGTGTGGAGAGGATTTATAAATTGTGGCAGGTACGGGACGACGGGATGGGGGAGGAGGGGGGCGGGGGGACTTATATCTCCCGCCGTCCCATAGAGCTCCACTATGGTGACCTCGAAGGGCAAAAGCCCGAGGGAGAAACAGCAGGGCAAAGCCCTGATGGTGACCCCGAAGGGCGGAAGTCCGAGGGAGAGGCAGCAGGGCGAAGGCCTGATGGCGACCTCGAAGGGCAGAAGCCCGAGAGAGAAACAGCGGGGCGAAGCGACGATGGAAACCACGATCTACAAGGAGGTCTTCTTCGATGCCTCCCACCGGCTCCTCCACTACGAGGGGAAGTGCAGGAACCTCCACGGCCACCGGTGGCGGGTGGAGGTCTGGCTCAGGGGGGAACCGGACTCGGAGACCGGCATCCTTGTGGACTTCAACGTGATAAAGGAGGTCATCGAGCGGTTCGACCACCAGGTGATCCTGAACCGGGAGGATCCCATGGTCGGCTGCCTCGAGCAGTTCCAGCCCGTGGTGACCACGGTGGGGGACCCCTCGAGCGAGCTCCTCGCCGGGGAGATCCGGAGGCTCCTGGACGCGGAGTGCCACCTCACCGGGACGGGAGCGCGGGTCACCCGGATCCGGGTCTGGGAGTCCGATACATGCTGCGCCGGGCAGGTCTATGAGGATCAGTGAAATCTTCCGTTCCATCCAGGGCGAGGGGAGGGAGCAGGGGCTCATCACCACCTTCGTCCGGCTCGCGGGGTGCAACCTGGACTGCCGCTGGTGTGACACCCCCTACGCCCGGGAGGGCGGGAAGGAGGTGCCCCTCGGGGATGTCTTCCGGGCCGTGGAGTTCCTCCCCTGCCGGAGGGTCTGCATCACCGGGGGCGAGCCCCTCCTCCAGCTGGATGATGTGACGGCCCTCGCGGGACGGCTCCACGGGGCCGGCTACAGCGTGGAGATCGAGACGAACGGGACCATCGACTTCTCCGGGCTCCAGCCCGATGCCTCCATCTGCATGGACGTGAAGTGCCCCTCCTCGGGGGAGGAGAGCGACCTCTCCCTCCTCTCCCGGATCGGGCCCGGCGATTCGGTGAAGTTCGTCGTGGGGGATGCCGGGGACCTCGCCTATGCCCGGCAGGTGATGGGCTCCCACCCCGTCAGGGGGGAGTTCCTCGTCTCGCCGGTGCACGGGGCCGATGCCGGCGCCCTCGCCCGGCTGGTGCTCGACTGGAACCTGCCCGCCAGGTTCCAGGTGCAGCTCCACAGGATACTGGGGGTAAAATGAAGGAGATCGCCGTGGTTCCGTCTCAGGGCGGGTGGGCCCGTTGACCGACCTCGACCGGGGAAAGCGGCTCCGGGTGACGAAGGAGCTCTACCGGCTCCCCTCGGGCGGGGAAAAGGAACGGGTCGTCATCCACCCGGGGGACGCGGTGGCGATGCTCCCCATCGAGGGTGATACCTGCATCCTCCTCCGGCAGTTCCGGTTTGCCATCGGTGAGGAGCTCTGCGAGGTGCCGGCAGGGACCATGGACACGGGCGAGACTCCCCTCCAGACAGCGCAGCGGGAGCTCATCGAGGAGACCGGCCTCGCGGGTGAGACCTTCATCCCGAGGGGCTTCATCTACACGACCCCCGGGTTCACCACCGAGAAGATCCACCTCTTCGAGG
>JAJRCS010000073.1 GCA_028678815.1 Methanomicrobiales archaeon
GAATCCCCGCGGGGTGAACTGCATCCGCGTATTTCCCGGCCGGGGAATCCTTGTCTGGGGAAACCGCACCCTCTCCGACGATGCGTTCTGGAAGTACGTGAATGTCCGCCGGCTCTTCACCTACATCGAGAAATCCATCGAGGAAGGGATACAATGGGTGGTCTTTGAGCCGAACAATGAGAAGCTCTGGGCCCGGGTCCGGGCAACCATTACCCAGTTCCTCACCCGCGTCTGGAAGGACGGGGCCCTGGTGGGGGCCAGGCCCGAAGAGGCGTTTTTTGTGAAATGCGACCGCACGACCATGACGCAGGACGATATCGACCTTGGACGCCTGGTCTGCGTAATCGGAATCGCCCCGGTGAAGCCCGCGGAGTTTGTCATCTTCCGCGTTGCCCAGAGCCCAGGCGGGTCCATCGTAACAGAGTGAAGGGGATATCCCCGGCTTCTCATCTGGCGGGAGGAAATTCGTGTATGCCGAATCCCTACCGCATCCGGTACCTGAGCACCGCCGCGATCCCCCCGAGGGCGGCAAGCTGCTGCCCGGGGTCAAAGAGGGAAGAGAAGACCGTCACCTTCGCCCGGACATGCTCGGCCCGGTCGAGGAGGTCGGCGACGTTCCGGTTCCGGACCATCTCGTCGATGACGAGGACCTGCTCCGCGGCCCCGTTCATCACCGCCTCCTCCACCTCCGCCCTCCCGTAGGCGACCGGTTCGCCCTTCCCCATCCGTTCGAGGAAGGCCTCGAGGAGCACCGCCTCCCGCTTCAGCTGGAGGTCGCCGGTGATCCGCTCGAGCACCCCCTTTCCCAGGGCCTCGGTGACCGCCCCCCGGCCGCTCCGCCGGGTCTCCACCGTGATGCACCGGTCCCTGAGGTCCGGTATCTTCTCCTTCAGGTACTTCACCGCCTCGTCCTTCACGAACCCCGGGCCGGCGATGACGATGGTGCCCGTGACTTCGGCGAGGAGCTGGGCCACCCGCTCGAAGAGGAGACCTCTCGCGCTGCCGGTATCCGCCCCCTTGCTGCTCCCCTGGGTGAGGGTCGAGACAAGCTCGGGGCCGTACTGCCGGATCCGGTAGAGCTCCGCCTCGCCCTCCTCCACGGCGAGGATGTGGACCGCTCCCGAGGTCATGGCCTTCACGGCCCGGTCGATCCGGTCCGTGTCCACCTGCCGCCAGGTCTTGATCACCGAGAGCTCGGTCCCAGAATCCAGGTTGATGGTATGGTGGGAGCCCTGGTCCACGCCGTGCTCGATGACCCCGCTGATCCGGAGCCGGTTCGCGTACGGGTGGAAGGCCACCCCCTCGACCCGTATCCCCAGCCGGACGGGCTTCTTCTCCGGCTTCTCGGGCCGGATCTTGTCCTGGACCGCCTCCACCGACCGGAAGGTCGTGGCAAAGACGAGGTCGCCGGGCCGGACGAGGTGGGAGAGGTGCCAGAGGTCATCGACGCTCTCGGCAAAGAGCCGCACCTCGCCATGGGACCCCCGGAACTCCAGGAACTCGGCCTTCACCCGGCACACCCCCGGATAAGGATCTGCCGTCCCGGCAATTGAACCTTCACAGGGAGCCCCCATGGATTCCGCGGGAGGGGAGCCATGATCTCCCCACGGGGTCCCCGGGAGGTTCCCGGCGAGGAGGATCACCCTCCCGGTTTCCGGCCTTCATCCCGGTACCTCCTCCGATCCCCCGGCCGGGACGAAGGCCGCGACCGCCTCGGTGGAGAGGACCCTCCGGAGGCCGCCCTGTTCCTTCCCGGGGAGCATCTCCCGGAGGGCCCGGACCACCTTTCTTGCGATGTCGTTCGGCTCGAAGATCCCCGGCCGGAGGGTGACCAGGTAAGCGGCCTTCTTCGCGACGGCCGCGGGCGGCCCGCCGATGACCCGGGGGGCTTCACCGCCCGTGAGCCCGATGGAGACGGCGAGGGGCACGTCCCGGAACCAGGTCCGCTCGCCTCTCACGGTGAACCCGCCCGTGGAGAGGTACTCCCCCGAGGGGGGCGTCTTCGAGACCTGGTCGGGGCGGACGGCGTAGACATCCGCCGTCGCATGCCCGCTCTTCCAGGCGCCCGAGTACGAGGCGGCGAACTGCGCCACCTCGTCCATCCGTTCCGTGGCCCCCTTCACCACCACCACCGCCGCCCCGTGGACGTCGGCATGGACGAAGGTATCGCCCCCGCCCAGGTACTTCCGGACGAGCTCCTCGTTCTGGCCCGCGTCCCTGCCCCCGACCACGAGGACCCCGTCGGAGGTCTCGAACCACCGGAACCGGTGGTACCACCGCCTCTTCCCCCCGGCGACCTTCTCCCGTTTCTCCGCAGGGGCGGGGAGCGGCCGGGCCATGGCGGCGAGAGCCCCCTCCCGTTTCTTCCTGTACTTCTTGATCTCCTCGTGGATCCGGCCGATGTTCTCCCGGACCGATTCCCGGACGGAGATCTTCACCGTCTCACCCTCCAGGTCGAGGGTCACCGAGGCGATCTCGGGGTGGACCCTCACCACGGCCTTCGCCGCCGGGAGATCGCTCCCCTCCAGGGCCTTCCCGATCTCCTTCCAGGACCTCGTCTCCTCGGCCCGGGAGAGGGTCCGGATGACATCCTCCACGAGGGCGTAGTTCGCATAGATGGCCTCCACCGACCGCTCGAGCCGCTCCTTTTCCCGCTCGAACTTCTTCAGGCTCTCCTCCTGCCGCTTCCGGATGGTTTCGCCCCGTTTCGCCGGGGCAGATCGGGCCTCCAGGGCCGGGACAGGACCCGGTCCGCCGTAGAAGGCCTCCAGGGCCTCCTGGTACAGGGGGTACCGGGCGGTGACGCCCTCGCCCGCGAGGGGGAAGGGCCAGCAGCCCGAGGGGGTGATGACCGGTTCCCGGTCGTTCTTCACCCGGTCGATGAGCCTTGTGAGGGCTCCCCGGACCATCTCCGGATCCACAGATGCGGCAGGGGTGTCCTTCGGGATCCCCGCCATGCCGCAGACCTCCTCGGCGTACCGGCCCCCGAGCATGCAGCCGACGGCGAGGGCCTTCACGATCTCCCGGTCCGACTCCCGGAGGAGACCGGCGAAGTCATCCGGGGAGAGGTCCGAGCAGTCCCTGCCGGGGAAGACGTAGGCTGCTCCCGGGACCACCTCCCGGTCCCTGAACCGGTGGTGCCAGAGGGGTTTCACGATCCGCCCCTCCCCGTCGCAGAGGATGATGTTCCCCTCGTCGAAGAGCTCGGCAACGAGCCGGTAGGTTCCCATCTTCTTCCCGACGGTGATGGTGAAGATCCGCTGGAGGCCGTGCTGGGCGATGTCGAGGACCCTCCCGCCCTCGAGGTGCTTCCGGAGGAGCATCGGGAATCCCCCCGGCCTCTCCGGGGCCTCCGGGAGGGCCTTCACCAGGTGGGCCCTCCGGCCGGACTCGATGACGAGGGCGTACCGGGCATGCTCCTCCCCCTGGAGCCTGAGGGCGAGGGTCTTCGGGCCGTACTGGTAGATCTTGCCGATCCAGAGGGGGAGGAGGGGGGCGAGCTCGGCCACCATGGCCGTCAGGTCCACGCCGCTCATCCCCTGCACCGTCGCCATGGTATACCAAGCTACATATGGCTTCAGCGCTAAAAAAATAGTCTATCAGGGTGACCGGATGGCAGGCGAGGCGAAACCCGAGAAGGAGAAGGTGGCCAGGGCGGAGGGGGAGAAGGGGCCTGAGAAGGCCCCCGAGAAGCTCCCCGAGAAGGCCCCGAAGAAGAAGCTCACGAAGGCCGAGAAGCAGGCCCAGCACATGGACCGGCTCAAGAAGACGGCCGTCGCCTGCCTCGCGGGGGTCATCGCGGGGGTGCTCGCCTTCTACGTCGACTCCGCACCCACGGGCACCACCGTTGCCGGGACCGCCCTCGGCATCCTCTTCGTCCTCGCGGCCATCGTCTTCCAGAAGTACGTCTTCTTCGCCCTGAAGATGGACTACCTGAGCCTCACGGCGAAGGACTGGGTCTTCCAGGGGTTCATGACCGCAGCCCTCTGGTTCATCACCTGGACCCTGCTCCTCTCCACCAGCTGAAAGGGCCATGAGGATCGCCGTCGTCCACCGGGACCGCTGCCATCCGAAGAAGTGCGGCACCGAGTGCATCCTCTACTGCCCCCGGGTGAGGACCGGCGACGAGACCGTCATCATCGGGGAGGCGGGCACCGCCGTGGTCTCCGAGGAGCTCTGCGTCGGCTGCGGCATCTGCATCAAGAAGTGCCCCTTTTCTGCCATCGACATCGTGAGCCTCCCCGAGGAGCTCCCCCACCCCACCCACCGGTACGGGAGGAACGCCTTCGCCCTCTACGGGCTCCCCATCCCGGTGAAGGGGAAGGTGACCGGCCTCCTCGGCCCGAACGGCATCGGGAAGTCCACCTCCATCCAGATCCTCTCCGGGGCCCTCCGGCCGAACATGGGGGAGCTCGATCGCGAGGTCCCCTGGAAGGAGATCCTCTCCCACTACGCCGGGACCGAGCTCTTCGAGTACCTCCGCATGGTCTCCGATGGTAGGGTGAAGACAGCGACAAAACCCCAGTATATCGACTACATCCCGAAGGTCTTCCTGGGGACCGTGGGGGATCTCCTGAAGACCACCGACGAGCGGGGGCAGCTCGCCCGGTACGTGGAGGCCTTCTCCCTCTCCCCTCTCCTGGACCGGGCCATCGACTCCCTCTCGGGCGGGGAGCTGCAGAGGGTGGCCATCTGCGCCTGCCTCTCCCGGCAGGCTGACTTCTACTTCCTGGACGAGATCACCCCCTTCCTCGACATCTACCAGCGGATGGCGGCGGCGGCCCTCATCCGGGAGCTCGCCGCCGAGCGGCCCCTCATGATCGTGGAGCATGACCTCGCCATCCTGGACCTCCTCGCCGATGCCGTCCACATCGCCTACGGGAAGCCGGCGGTCTTCGGGATCATCACCCAGCCGAAGGGGGTGCGGGTGGGGATCAACCAGTACCTCGAGGGGTACCTCGCCGAGGAGAACATGCGCTTCCGGGACTACGAGGTGGTCTTCGAGAGCCGGCTCCACGGCGAGCGGCCGGAGCTCGAGCCCCTCGTGGAGATCCCCGCCCTGGAAAAGGCATACGACGGCTTCCGGCTCGAGGTCCGGGGCGGGGCCATCCGGAAAGGGGAGATCCTCGGGGTGGTGGGCCCGAACGGCATCGGGAAGACCACCCTCGCCCGGCTCCTCGCCGGGGAGGAGAAGCCGGACCGGGGATCGATGCCCCCGGCCCTCACCATCTCGTACAAGCCCCAGTACCTGAAGGCCGACTCCGAGGAGACCGTGGAGGAGGTCCTCCGGGGGGCCACGAACCGGTTCGAGACCTCCTTCTACCAGCACGAGGTCCTCGAGCCCCTCGCCCTCGCCCCCATCCTCGCCTCGCCGGTGAAGACCCTCTCCGGCGGGGAGCTCCAGCGCCTCGCCATCGCCCGGTGCCTCTCCCGGGAGGCCGACCTCTACATCCTCGACGAGCCGAGCGCCCACCTGGACGTGGAGCAGCGGGTGAAGCTCCCGAGGGTGGTCCGGAGCCTCGCCCAGGAGCGGGAGGCGGGGATCCTCGTCATCGACCATGACATCTACCTGATCGACATCCTCTCCGAGGGGCTCATGGTCTTCTCCGGGGACCCCGGGAGGCACGGGGTCGCCGAGGGCCCCTTCCCCATGAGGGAGGGGATGAACCGGTTCCTCCAGACCCTCGGGATCACCTTCCGCCGGGACAAGAGCGGGCGGCCCCGGATCAACAAGCCGGGGTCCTTCCTGGACCGGGAACAGAGGGCATCCGGCACGTACTACTACTCGGAGATATCGAAGGGTTGATACCCTTCTCAACTCCTGTTCCCTCCGGGAACAGTCGATTCGAAAGGCTAGCGCCTTTCTCGTTCTCCCGTCCCTGACGGGCCATGCATTCGAAAGGGTGACGCTTTCTCGATAACCACCTCCTCCGTCGGCGGGCACTCGAAAGGCTGATGCCTTTCTCGATGCCCCCTCCTTTCCGTCGGGGGCATCTCCTAAAGGTTAATATAACATCCCCCGAATATTACTAGCTGGATGCAGGAAGAGCAGCTCGCCGGCCTTCCCCCCGATGAGAGGCTGAAGAAGGTCCGGGCCGAGTTCCTGGAATACATCGACAAGAATATCGGTGAGATCTCCCAGACCCTCCCCGTCTTTTACGCCCACATCGTCACCATGCTGAACGACTCCTTCCCGGGCCTCAAGGAGGAGACGTACGACGAGTTCATCGACGCCCTCACCTACCGGATCTTCTCGGCCGCCCGGCAGGGGAAGAACCTCCCCTTCGTCGAGAAGGTCTGTGCCAACGCCCTCCGGGCGAAGAAGGGCCCGAGGGCGAAGCAGGCAACGGATATCATCGCCGGGATCGAGCTCCTCAAGAGCGAGGAGTACGGCCAGGCGGCCAGGTACCTGAAGTCCTACAGCCACCTGGACGCCACCCTCGGGGCCTCGGTGGCCTACAGCTACTACATGCTCTCCATGAAGGAGCTCGCCACCCTCAAGGAGAAGGCCTTCCGGATCGACGAGAAGGAGCAGAGGCCGAACCAGTACGAGCTCCTTGCCCGGGAGGAGATGCTCCGGCTCGCCAACTCGAGGCCACCCGTGAACGCCCTGAAGGAGCTCCGGAACC
>JAJRCS010000085.1 GCA_028678815.1 Methanomicrobiales archaeon
TGCTTCGACGTGGCCTTGTTGTACGGGGTGGAGCTGATCTCCTCCTCTATCGCCCGGATCTCGTCCTCAAGGTCCGTCATTCTGTACAGATTCGCCGGGCGATGTAAAGAAAATATCCCGGGCGCACCTGGCGGGATCACCCCCAGGCAGGGCGTCAGCTCCGGGCGGGCTCCAGGAGCGCAGGGCGCACCCGGCCGATGTACTCCAGGATGAACCCGGTCAGGAACGCCTCGATGACCGCGGCCCCGAGGTTCACGGCGACGACGAGGGAGAGGCCGGGGAGGAGCTCAGCCCCCTCCTGGCTCACCCCCTGGATCCCCGACAGCAGGATGATTGCCACCATCACGAGGTTCCCGACAAAGAGGCCCCCGAAGGTGGCAAGCCCTGCCCGGGCAAAGAGACTTCCGGTGACCCGTCCCAGGGCCCGGAAGGCGGCCCAGGCGGTGACGACCTCGGAGACGTTCACGAGGACGTTCGCCCCGATGAGCCCCCACCCCCCGTGGCCGATGGCGGCGGAGAGGACGTTCGTCACAAAGACGACAAGGGTCCCGAGGACCGGGCCCGCGAGGATCCCGATGAGGGGGGTGAGGTTCAGGTGCACCCCCCCGAAGAGGGGTATCTCCACGAGGAAGGCGACGAAGGCTGCGACGGTCAGGAAGGCGGCGACGGCTATCTCCCGGCTCCCGAACCTGCTGACCCTGGCCCTGATGAGGGCGGCCCCGAGGAGGACGAGGGCGCAGAGCCACCAGAAGAGGACCCACGAGAGGGTGAAGGATCCGTCGGGGAGGTGGATGTGCGCCACGGGAGACCAGCCGGGACGCTGCCCCGGCACGTTTACATCGCCCGGTGGCTATATCAACGTTCCCGGCATTCCGGTTCCCAAAATTTCAGGTTGCCTATCGGGTTCCTTTCAGGTTCCCTATCGGGTACCTTTCAGGTTACCCATCGGGTTCCTTTCAGGTTACCCATCGGGTTCCTTTCAGGTTCCCTATCGGGTACCTTTCAGGTTCCCAAAAATTTGGGGAGGTACAAAATCTCTCCGGTTCACCGTCCCTGGCGGGCGGGGGAGATCTCCTGCAGCGCGGCGATGATCTCCTCCCTCCTGACAGGGCGTTTCTCCGGGGAGATCCCCAGTCCCCGGCAGCAGTCCAGGTAGATCCGGATGCCCAAGGGGAGTTCCAGCCCCGCCTCCCTGATGAGGTCCGGGTCATAGAAGACCTCCTCCGGCGGCCCCTCGGCAAAGACGGATCCCTTCCTGACGAGGCAGATCCGGTCCGCGATCCGGGCCGCGAGGTCGAGGTCATGGGTGGCGATGACCACCCCGATCCCGAAGTCCCGCCTGAGCCCGAGGATGAGCTCCTCGATCCTCGCGCTGTGGACCGGGTCAAGGTCGGAGGTGGGTTCATCGAGGGCAATGACCCGGGGACGCATGGCGAGGATACCCGCAATCGAGACGAGGCGCTTCTCCCCGCCCGAGAGGTAGTTCGGGAGCCTCCCCACGAGGTGCTCCCCTCCCACCGACCCGAGGGCCTCCCGGGCCCGTCCCTCGGCCTCCTCCCGGCCCATGCCCAGGTTCAGGGGCCCGAACATCACGTCGTCCAGCACCGTGGGGGCGAAGAGCTGGTCGTCGGACTGCTGGAAGACCACCCCGACGACCCGCCAGAGGCCAGACCGGGCGGCCTCCGAGAGGGGCTTCCCTTCCACGCTGATCTTCCCCTGGGACGGGGTGAGGAGCCCGTTCAGGTGCTCGATGAGGGTTGACTTCCCCGAGCCGTTCGGCCCGCAGAGGGCGACGATCTCGTTCCTGAGCACGTGGAAGCACATGTCATGGATGCCGACGCTCCCGTCGGCATACGTGTGGCTCGCGCAGTCCACGTGGAGGATCTCCCGCTCCGGGTCGGCGGCCGGGCAGGCATGCCCGGGTTCCCGCCGCAGGATGGTCACGGCAATCACCACCCTCCCGTTGGGGCCAGGACAAGGGCGGCCGCCAGGGCGAGGATACCGAGGCCGAGGGCGGTGTACTCCGCGGCCGCAGGGGCCGGTATCCTCGTTCCGCTCGCATAGGATCCCTGGTACCCCCGGGCCACCATCGCCCGGTGGACGCGCTCTGCCCGGTCAAAGGACCGGACGAAGAGGAGCCCGATGATCCCTGCGAGGAGGGATCCCTGGCTCCTTATCCCCCGGACAAGTTCGCCGCCCCGGGACCGGAAGGCCTTCAGGATGGAGGCCGCCATGTCGAGGGTGAGGAAGAGGAACCGGTACGCCATGAGGAAGACCTGGTCAAGGGGTGACGGGAAGACACGGGAGATCATGCCCGCCAGGTGCTCGTACCGGGTCGTCATGAGGAGGAGGAGGGAGAAGGTGACCGTGGTGAGGGTCTTCACGGTGAGGACCACGACCAGCAGGACTCCCTGGTCAGTGAGGATGAGGGGGACCCCGAGCAGGGTGAAGCCGACAACGGGGGTGCCCGGCTGGGTCCAGGCGAGGATCCCCACGAGGGAGAGGACAAAGACCAGGGGGAGAAGGTACCACCGGAACAGCTTTCCCACGGGGAGCCCGGCGAGGGCGTAGAGGGCGAGGATCGCGAGGTAGAGCCCGAGGAGGAGGACCAGGTCACGGGATACCGTGATGAAGAGGATGATGAGGGCGAGGAAGGCGAGCTTCGTCCAGGGGCTCACCCGGGCGAGGAAGGAGTCACCCTTCTCGGCATACCACGTGATGAGGCCGATGTCCGGGATGTACGGCGATACGGGCCGGGCAGTCACAGGATCCCCTCCGCCACCATCGCCTCAGCTGCCGTGCCGGTCATGGTCCAGCCCGCAGGTCCCGTGGGTGATCTCACCGCAGACGCCCAGGCTCGGGTGCCCCATGGCCCGGCAGATCCGGTCCACGGCGCTCCGGGATACCAGGCTCTCGAACCGCGATACCTCCCGGCAGGCCTCATCGCCTGAGAGGCCGGACCGGGTGAAGACGAGGGAGAGGATCCGGTGCCGCTTCAGGAGGAACTCGGCATATTCCCTCCCGGACTCCGAGAACCGCACCCCGTGGTACGGCTCGTGGATGAGGAGGCCGCTCCGGGCGAGCTCGTCGACGGTCTTCGTCACCGTCGACGGGTCGACCCCGAACCGGTCCGCGATCCTGCTCGTCTTCACCGTCACCCCGGTCTCGTAGATGTACTTGAGGTACTCCACCTTCCTCGGGGAGAGCCCGAGGCCATCGTCCGTCTCCATAGGGAGATCCTTCCCGCCCCCGGGAGAAAAATGTTGGTATCATACCAAACTTTACCCGGCTCACCTCCCCCCTGTCCACTGCGGGGGGCATGGCCGGGGGCGGACCACGGGTGATGCCCCCGCGGCAGGACGGATAC
>JAJRCS010000116.1 GCA_028678815.1 Methanomicrobiales archaeon
GAACGGTGCCATGACCGACATCGGCGCGGGCTGGGCAGGGTCGAGCATCGCCACCGATATCGACGAGCTCGGCCGGGTCGTGGGGTATTATGACGCCGGCAGCGGTTCGCGGCCGTTCCTCCGGGCGGCCGGCGGCGCCACGGGCGACCTCGGGACCCTGGGTGGCACAAACAGCGGCGCCAGCAAGATCAACCTCTTCGGAGAGGTCGCCGGCTGGTCGAGCCATGATGACAACATCGGACGGCCCGTCATCTTCCGCGGCGGCACCATCGTCGACCTCGGCACCCCCGCCGGCACCGAAGGGTCTGCCTGGGGTATCAACGACGTCGGCGATGCCGTGGGCTATTCCTTCGACGGCGATGATCGGTATGCCTTCCTGTACCGCGATGGTGTCCTCCACGACCTCAACGATCTGATCCCCCCGGGATCGGGTGTCGGGTTGATCTCAGCGGCCGGGATCGATGACCTGGGGCGGATAGCCTGTTCAGGCTGCTTCGGCGGGCAGGTGGCCGGGCGCGACTGCCCGGGCGGGCAGATCCGGCCGGTGCTCCTCACCCCGGCCAGCGGAGATACCCTCGAGGGTCTCATCGATCTCATCGGCCAGCTTGACCTCCCGAAGGGCACGGAGACGAGCCTGCTCGCCAAGCTCGGGCACGCGCTCCAGTGTGCTGAAGACAGCGATACTGCCTGCATGTGCAACTCCCTCCATGCCTTCACGAACGAGGTGAACGCCCAGGCCGGCAAGAAGATCCCCGAAGACGAGGCGCAGCTCCTCCTGGCCGCGGCACAGGGGCTGATGGCGGAGCTGGACTGCCCTTGATGGCATCTTCCGGACCCGGTCCATCGCCGACCTTGTAAGGCGGGCACTCCTCCCTGAGGATACCGCCCGGCGCCTGAGGATCCGGGACCCCCGGATCACTTATGTGCCTTGAGGGCATATGCCACGGCATGGATCCTGCCCAGGGGAAGACCGGGAGCAGGCCGGGCGCTGGACCGGCAGCTACATCCCCCGACAGGCAGAGATGGATCATCATCGGATCCATTGTCGTCATCGCGGTCCTGGTGACGGTGGTCTCCCTTCCGGGCCTCATCGCGCAGCCACCCGCACCTGAGGCTCTCCCGGTCACCCCTCCCCTGACAGGAACGACCCCCGTCCCCCCCGCCCACGGTACCACGGCCCCCCTCTCCACGGTGGCAACCACCCGAATCCCGACAACCCAGGGGACCACGGCTGTCCCGGTCACACCCTCACCGGCTCCTACCCTTCCGGTCACCACTCCTACGGTCACCAGTCCCGCACCGGCCGGGCCACCGGGATTCACCGTGAGCATCACGCCGACCCATGCCACGGCCGGGAAAGGCGAGACAGTGGTCTACAAGATGAGGATCGAGGCACAGAACGGGTTCTCGGGGAAGATCCACATGGAGGTCACGGCAAGCTTCCTCATCTTCAGCCAGACCCAGGACCTCGGGTTCCAGGAGCCCCCCTATCCGAAGACCATCGAGTACCCCTTCACGGTCCCTGATACGCTCCCCCCGGGCATGACCGTGAACGGTGTGGTAAGATCCACGGGAGACGGGATCACCCGCGAGGATCATCTCTCCCTCACGGTCGTGTAAGACCGCAATCCCGGCGGGGACGGTCAGGGACCCCCGGGTCTCCGCCGGTAACCCAGGAGGACCGCGGCACTACCGGCTCCCAGAAGGGGGATGACCGGTGACACCGGCTGGGGCACGGCCCCGCCGGTCACCCGGGTTTCGGCCACCCCGGCGGCACTCCTCCGGTCCGCCGCCTCGAGGCCCCGGGCGAGGGCCTCCTTCTCCTCGCGGTGCATGCCGAGCTTCCCGTAGACCCGGCTCTCCGAGAAGTACGCGTCCACGAAGTCCGGATCGGCGGCCGTGGCATTCCCGAAGGCGAGGAGCGCCTCCTCGTACCGGCCGAGCCGGAAGAGGGCATCCCCGAGGTAGTACCAGGCGTTCAGGTGGGAGGGATCGGCGGCGAGGGCGTTCCTGTATGCGAGCACCGCCTCGGTGTACCGCCCCTCGTTCGTGAGGGCGAAGCCGCGCTCGTACCAGGCCTGGGCCGCGATGGTCCGCTCGGGGAAAGATATGTTGGGGAAGAGGGGCACGGGTGCATCGGATCCCCCGGGGGATCCCGCCCCGGAGCCCGCCGGAAAGAGGGCATCGGCGGAGGCCGCCGGACCACCCGCGGCCAGCATGGCAGGGAAGAGGAGGGCGAGGAGGAGGGCCGGGGTGCAGGCGCTTCGCATCTCAGGAGAAGTACCCGTCCGGTTCTATATATCCATGCTCAGGTCCGCTTGAAGAGGGCATCAAGGGCGGATCGCGAGAAGGAGACCATGGTGGGCCGGCCGTGGGGGCAGGTCCAGGGGCTCTCCGTGAGCCGGAGCTGGGCGACGAGCCGCCGGCACTGCTCCGGGGTGCAGGGGGTCCCGGCCTTGATGGCCCCCTTGCAGGCGATGGACCGGCTGATGCGCTCCCCCGTCTCCTCGGGGGTATCGGCATCCCCGGAGATGATGTCCCCGAGGAGGTCGTGGATGTCCAGGGGGTCCCCGAGCCTCCCGAGGACCGAGGGGATGGCCCGGACGAGGAAGGTATCCCGACCGAACTCCTCCACGGCGAAGCCCCGTTCCCCGAGGGGTACCGTGATCTCCCGGAGGACCGCCGCCTCCCGGGGGGACTCCCTGAGGATGACCGGCACGAGGAGCTCCTGGGAGACCTTCCTGCCGTCCCGCCTCACCGTCACCTGGTCGTAGAGGACCCGTTCGTGGGCGGCATGCTGGTCGATGAGGATGAGGTCGTCCCCCGGGGTCCGGGCGAGGATATAGGTCCCGGCTATCTGCCCGATGACCTCCAGCTCGGGTACCCTGCTCTCCCCGCCCGGAATCCCTGTCGGGAGCTCGGTCTGCCGGAGCCGCCTGTCGGTGAGCCGTGCACTCTCCAACGTGGGTGTCCGGGCCGGGGCAGTCACGGCCGGGATCCCCGGAACGGCGCCCGGGACCGGGGAGACCGTGGCCTCCCGGGAAATCCCTGCGCCCCGTTCCGGAACCCGGGGGGTGAGGTCCTCCTTCCGCAGGCTCTCCCTCACCGCCTCCTCGATGATGGACAGGATCTCATGCTCCTCCCCGACACGGACGTGCCGCTTCGTGGGGTGGACGTTCACGTCTACCCGCGAGGGATCGATCCTGAGGTCAAGGAACGCCGCGGGATAGGTGTGGGACGGGAGGAGCGTCCCGTAGCCCTTCCTGATGGCCCGGAGGATCTGCCGGGAGAAGACGGGCCGGCCATTGATGGAGATGAGGACCCGGGACGGCGTTTTCCGGGGAAAGAAGGGGGTGGAGATGTACCCCTCGGCCCGGATGGCCGGCCGTTCGGCGAGGAGGGGAATGAGGTCCCCGGCGGCATCGTCCCCGTACACCGCCCGGATGGCCTCCAGGAGGTCGGGGCCCTGCCGGGTGGCGAGGCGCTCCCGGCCGTTGTGGAGGAGCTGGAAGACGACCCGGGGGTGGGAGATGGCGAGGGCCTCGAGGGCGCCGGCGAGCTGGGCCATCTCGGTCTGGAGGGACTTGAGGAACTTCTGCCTCGGGGGGGTGTTGTAGAAGAGGTCCTCCACGGTGACCGAGGTGCCCGGCGGTGCCCCGGCGTCCTCCACCCCGAGGATCTCCCCGCCGGCAGCGACGACCCGGGTCGCCGCCCCGCAGCCCCCGCCCCGGCACCGGGTGACGAGGGTGACCCGGGCCACGGAGGCGATGCTCGCGAGGGCCTCGCCCCGGAACCCGAGGGAGATAGTCTCGTCGAGGTCGGCGAGGGCCCGGATCTTGCTCGTGGCATGGGGGAGGAAGGCGAGCCGGGCATCGGCCCGGTTCATCCCGGTACCGTCGTCGGTGACGGTGATCCGGGTGATCCGGTGCTCGTCCGAGCTCACGTCGACCCGGATCCTCGTGGCCCCCGCGTCCAGGGAGTTCTCCACGAGCTCCTTCACCACCGAGGCCGGCCGCTCCACCCCCTCGCCGGCGGCGATCTTCACCGCCTCGGCGGGGTCGAGGAGGTGGATGGTGGGGGTGCCCTCCTCAGCCATCCTTCTCCCCCCCTTCCTGCGCCCGCCTCCGGAGCGCATACAGGGCCTCGAGGGCCTGGCGCGGGGTCATGTTGTCGGTGTCCAGGTCAAGGAGCTCCCTGACCACCGGGTGCTCCTTCGGGGGAGCCTCGGGGGCGTCCACGAAGAGCACCTGCGTGTACCGCTTCGGCCTCCCTCCCTTCCCGTCCTCCCCCTTCTGGACCGAGGTGAGGATATCGGCCGCCCGGTCGGTCACCTTCCGGGGGATCCCGGCCCGGCGGGCGACGTGGATCCCGTAGCTCCGGTCGGTGGCGCCGGGCACGAGCCTCCTCAGGAAGATGACATCGCTCCCCGTCTCCTTCACCGTGAAGTGGTAGTTCTTCACCCGGCGGAGCTCGGCCTCCACGCCGACGATCTCGTGGAAGTGGGTCGCAAAGAGGGTGCGGGGGCCGTGCCCCGCCTTTCCGTGGAGGAACTCGAGGACCGCCCGGGCGATGGCGTACCCGTCCAGGGTCCCCGTCCCCTTCCCGATCTCGTCGAGGACCACGAGGCTCCGGGGGGTCATGCTGTTCAGGATGTTCGCGAGCTCGAGCATCTCCACCATGAAGGTGGACTGCCCGCTCGCCAGGTCGTCGAAGGCCCCGACCCGGGTGAAGACCCGGTCGATGATCCCGACGGAGGCGTGGGCGGCGGGGACGAAGGAGCCGGCCTGGGCGAGGATGGCGATCTCGGCGACGGCCCGCATGTAGGTGGACTTGCCCGCCATGTTCGCCCCCGTGATGATGAGGACCTGGTCCCCGTTCCCGTCCATCACGGTATCGTTCGGGACGAACCGGCCCCCGAGGCCCTGCTCCACGACAGGGTGGCGCCCCTCCCGGATCACGAGCCCGAGCCCCTCGTCGAGGACCGGCCGGGTGTACCCGTTCGCCCTGGCCACCTCGGCGAGGGCCGAGGCCACGTCGAGGCGGGCGAGCCCCCGGGCCAGATCCTGGAGGAGGGGTACCTCTGCCACGAGGGTGGCGAGGAGGGAGGCATAGAGCTCCCCCTCGAGGGCGAGGATCCGTTCCTCGGCAGACGCGATCTGGTCCCCCTTCTCGGCGAGCTCGTCGATGATGAACCGCTCGCCCCCCGCGGTCGTCTGCTTCCGGTGGTAATCGGCGGGGACAAGGTGGAGGTTCGCCTTCGTCACCTCGAT
>JAJRCS010000175.1 GCA_028678815.1 Methanomicrobiales archaeon
TCTCCTCCTCTGCTCCCCCGCAGCAGGTCTCTTCAGGGTCGCTGCAGCAGGACGGGGACTCCTCCTTCTCATCCCCTCCGCAGCAGGAGTGGGACTCCTCCTCCCCTCCCCCGCAGCAGGAGTCGCCTGGCCCTCCGCAGGTGCAGGCGTCCATGTCCCGTCCCCGGAGGGCG
Organism: Methanomicrobiales archaeon; assembly: GCA_028678815.1. Lineage (GTDB taxonomy): Archaea > Halobacteriota > Methanomicrobia > Methanomicrobiales > JACTUA01 > JACTUA01. The sequence continues at coordinate 174 of JAJRCS010000175.1, forward strand.
GCGGCGATCATGGCCCAGGCGCACCCGACCCCGCTCTCCACCCCGATGGCCCGGGTGGGGCAGTTCAGGGCGCAGGCACCGCACTCCATGCACCCCGCCGGCCGGGCGAGAACCGCCTTCGTCTCCCCCCGGGCGAAGACCCCGTGGGGGCAGACCTGGCTGCAGCGCCCGCAGTTGATGCAGAGCTCCGGGTAGTACTCGAGGGTGTTCTCCCGGTAGGAGTCGAACATCAGATCACCCCGAGGAGGTAAAGGATCGCCGTGAGGACCGCGATGGCTGCCCCGGTGCCCGCCATGGCCGCCATGACGGGAACGTACCGGAAGATCTCCTTCTTCACTCCCGTGCGGGAGGTGAAGGGGGTGGCCCCCGTAAAGTTGAGGGCAATGTACGCGGTGATGGGCGGGAAGACGAGGAGGGTTGCGGCGATGGCAATGACCTGGTAGGGTGCAAAGGCAGCCGATCCCGCGATGGCGGGGAGGAGCATCACGACAAAGCCCAGGATGAGCCCCTTCGTGCTGAAGTCCTTCGTCGGCAGCCAGGGGAGGAGGAGGGGGAAGAGGACGATCCCGGCGAGGAAGGCGAGGACGATCTCGAGGGCGATGAACCGGCTCCCCAGGAACCAGAGGGCGATGGCGGGCACGAGCATGAAGGGGAGGGCATGCACGAGCTCCACCGGGATGAGGACGATCCGGTCTACGAGGGGGAACTCCACCCGCCTCATGGCCGGGGTGGCCTTCCGGGTCTCCAGGTACTCCGGCAGGTCCCGGGCCCGGGCCGGGCCGTACTCCACGAGGAATCCCGACCGGCGGAGCACCTCCGGCCACGAGACCCCCGGTGCCGAGAGCTGGGGAAGGATGAGCCGCCGGTGGCTCACCACCTTTGCGAGGCCGGTGAGGCCGATGCGCCGGACGAGCTCGTCGGTGCCGAAGGTGCCCTTCCCGGCGGCGCACCAGACGTTGATCCCCTTCGTGTCGAGGACGAGGATGTACGCATCCCTCCCGGCGAGGGCCGACCTGAGCGCATCGAAGCTCAGGGTGTAGTTCGCCGAGACGAAGACCTCGGACTCCGGGGTGGGGTTCCCGAGCCGGTAGAGGCCCGGCTCCACGGTGTGCCCCATCCGGTTTAATCCCCAGCGGGCGCGGAAATGGTCGAACCGGTCCGAGAAGGTGATCTCACTCCTGACCTCCCGGATGAGCGGGGGTTCGGGAACAGGCTCCACCGGATTGCAGCAGGGCGATGTATCGGCCAGAGTGCCCCCGCCGCCACAGCAGGAGCAGGGGGATCCGGCAGGTGAACCTGTCTGCGGAGAGCAACAGCCGGTCGACTCAGGCCTGACGGCCTCCGTCGGACAACATCCAGGTACCTGTTTCGGGGAATCCTTCATGCTCTCCTCACCCCTGCTCCCCGAAGAGCGGGCCGAGGATCCCCTTTACCATGCCCGAGAGCTCTCCGGCCCTGATCAGGGCGAGGCAGCAGACCTTCCCTTCCCTCTCCATGGAGATGAGGGCGAGCTTCTCCCCCGTCTGGATCCCCGCCCGCTCCCGCACTTCCTTGGGGAGCACCATCTGCCCCCGCTCGTCGACAGAAAGAACAGCCTCGACCCGGCACCCCGACGCGGGGGCACAGGCATCGCAGCCGGAGTCATCGGACCTCTTCTTTGGCACGAAGGAGGATCTTGATCTGCTGATGACTTATACTTTTCTGAAAAATCAGAATGGTATGATTTATGCCGGGAGTGGGAGGATTTACCCCTTCTTCTCCCCCACCCCGTTCAGGTCGCAGGCCCCCCCGCACTCCGGGAGCTGGGCATCCATGACCCGGTACGCCTCGGCGAGGACCACGGAATTGGCGAGGAGGCCGGCGATGAGGATGACCTCCAGGATCTCCTCCCGGGTCGCCCCTCTCTTGAGGGCCGCCTGCATGTGGTACTCGACGCAGTGGCTGCACTGGAGGGCGGCCCCGACGGCCATGGAGATGAGCTCGACGTTCTTGGGGTCGAGGGTCGAGGTACCGGTGACCGCCCCCTTGTAGAGGAGGTGGGAGACGAGGACCTCGGGGCGCTCGGCCATCCGCTGGAAGATGAAGGGGATACGGCCGTCCACATCCTGGATCTGCCCGAGCCACTCCTTCGAGGTGGCGGGGGTCCCCCTTTTCAGGATGGAGGCGAGGATCTCTTCGAAGGTCATGGGATCACGGTTCGTGAAAAATGGTTGGAGCCGGGAGAACCTAATGTTTCCCATTCATGAACTCATGGCCGGCCCGCCGGAAATCTGCAGAATATGACGGGAGATTAGCATCCCGGCGAAGGCACGGGTGGAGGAGGGGGCGGCGGGCGGGGTAAGTTTTTGGACTGTTGATCCGGGGTCGTGGCCCCGTCGCATGGGCCCCCGGGCCCATGCTCGAAAACCGGCTGACGCCGGTTTTCTCCATGACCAGCCACCTGCGTGTGCCTGGTCATCTCCACGGGCAGCTGCCCTGGAGCACCCTGTGCAGTCGAGAATCGACTGATGTCGATTCTGGTCGCAAATCGGCTGATGCCGATTCGCTCCACGACCGGCTGCCCTTCGGGGCACCCTGTACAATCGAGAATCGACTGACGTCGATCAGGTCGAAAATCGGCTG
>JAJRCS010000187.1 GCA_028678815.1 Methanomicrobiales archaeon
TGGAAGCCGAACTCGTTCCCCATGGCGTCCCTCTGGAGATACCGCCAGCTGCCCCCGGTCCGTGCCTCCATCTTCCCGACTGTGGTGACATAGCGTTCAGGCCCCCACCAGAGCGGGATCAGTTTCGGATCCGTGTACGCCCTGAAGACCTTCTCCCTCGGTGAGTCGAAGACCCGGGTGATGGTGATGGTCTGCCTCCCCGGTTCGGCGATGATCCTCGTGCCGGGGAGGAAGGGGGCCTCGTCCTCCAGGCTCGCAGCGAGCTTGTCGAAGGACTGGTTCCAGCCGGCCCCTGCAAGGTCCCGGTTTTCCCTGTCAGGGAACCCTTCATGCCGCAGGGTGAGCCTCGTCCCGCCGTTCTCCTCCCCGAGGGTGACCGTGACGAGGAGCTCCCCTGGCCAGTCCCCCTTCATCCCGTAGTGCGAGGCCGGGACCGGGTTGCCCTGCTCGTCGGCGAAGGAGTCTGTCATGACAAGCCGCTCCAGGGGGACGATCTCCCGGTACGTGCCCGTGCTCCAGAAGTCCTTCCCGTCGGGGGAGCGCATGCAGCCGAGGAACTTTCCCCCGACCCGGAGATCGATCCTCGCCACCGGCACGGTGAATCCCCCCGGCCCCCACCATTTCACGAACCGTCCGGGCTCCGTCCATGCCTTCCAGACAAGCTCCCGGGGTGCGTCGAAGAACCGCGTGATGACAAGGGTCTGCTGTTCCTTCTTCGGGTGAGACTGAGTGGTTTTCATGAACATCCTCCTGGTGAGACAGGAGATACCGGCACGGCCATAAGAACATATCCCCCTCTCTCAAGAATTGAGGACCGTCGCCCTGCCATCCATCAGAGCCCGCATCGCGAGGACCCCGGGTCTGACAGGCGTCACCTGCCGAGGGCGCCCCATCACCCACTTCCAGCCCGCCAGACCAAGCCTTAATACGGGATCCGGAGAAAGAGAGGCACTATGGGTCAATCCATGGAGTCAATCGAAGAGAACCTCGGCTACCGGTTCAGGGATCCGACCCTCCTTACCCGGGCCCTGACAAGGAAGGCCTTTGCGAACGAGGAACGGCAGAAGGGGAGGCAGCTCGAGGACCAGGAGGTCCTCTGTACCCTCGGGGATGCTGCTCTCAAGGCCGCCTTCGTCGATCTCCTCGTCCGGTCCCATTACCCCACGCCGGATGCCATCACCCGGGAGAAGGAGAGCCTCGAACGACATGATGCCCTTGCCGGGATCGCCCTGCAGATCGGACTGGGGCCTTCCATCCGGCTCGGGGCCGGGGAGAGGAAACAGGAGGCGGAAAAGGAGCCCGACGTCCTCGCAGAGACCCTGGAGGCCGTCATCGGGGCGATCTACCTGGATGGTGGTTGCGAAGCCGCGCGGAACGCGGTGATGAGGCTGTACGGCAACCGGATCAAGCCACACCGCGGCTGACATCTCCACCCTCCGGACAGCCCGGGGTCCCTCCTTTCCCATGGGGGGATGATTACTTCCCCTAGTAAGACAAATACTCCATGGTGATTCGTTCACAGGGATGAAGAGATCCGGTCCGGGCTGCGCCTGTCTCCCCGGGGCCCTGGACCGATCCATCTCTCCCCGTACTCTGTGTTCTCTATTGCCGGGATGAGACTGTGACAGCAATGCTACCCAAGACCGATGTACCCAAAACCGTGGCCTTCGTGCCTGATATTGCCCATATCATGATATTGCAGGAAGTCGCAGACTGCCCGAGCTGCAGCATAACCTATGTCGTCGAGAAGCTGCTCCCCAGCCATAGCGAGAGCGTTGTCCGTTCCAGGGTGCGCCAGCTGCTCGCCCGGAGGTACCTGGACTGGGGGAAGTCCACTCTCGGGATCCAGCTGAGGCTCACCTCCCTGGGCCGCGTGGCCCTCCAGCGGGCACCGGTCTGACCGGTTCCCGGGAACCCATCAGAACCGTTTTTCCGCGTTTGATCAGAGCCGCCTGAAGATACTCGATCATCCCCTGCCCCGTAACCCCGACTGGATGGGATATATCGCAAGGGTTATCTCCCTTCCCTCTGGTTCCTTGGTACAGCTGCCCGGAGAAGCACCCGGGAAGGTGGAAGAGGACCGTGATCTCGACCCGTTTTTACCGGATCTATGACATAGGGAGGGAGATTGACCTCACCTGGCTGGAACGGGAGCTGGCCCGGGATTACTTCACCGCGAGGATGAGTTTCCTCAGGGTCAAGCAGAAGTCCATCATGATCGAGGACCCGCCCCTCACCATCCGGATGAACCCGATCCGGGTGGAGCGGGAGGGCAGGTCCTTCGAGTTCGCGGTGGTCGCCCGGGTCTATGACATCGGGGCCATCAGCTTCTGCTTTGTGCATGAAGACGGCGAGGGCGGTTTTTCGGGCCTCGGGGAGATGGCCTCGCTCTTCCCCGAGCAGGAAGGGCTCTCCGACTTCTATGTGCAGTACCTGAAGACCCTGGGGGAGATCATCAGGCCCCATATCCGGAACTTCGCCATCGATCCGGACTTCTTCGAGGACTACACGGTCTACGTGACCGATACCCGGGACGACTCCCACGACCCGGTGGCCCTCCTCTTGGGGGAACGGAGGGAGATCTCCCCCCAGGTGAGGGAGGAGATCCTCAGGAACTCGCTCAGCTACACGACGGACGACCTTGCGGTGCTCGCCTGGGACTCGGCCCTCCTCTGCAACCCGGAGACCTCGACGGACCTGATCGACCTCATCGAGTTCGCGAACGTCCAGGTCCTCGAGCTCCGGTACTATGACCGGGAGCTGACCCGGCAGATGGAGAAGATGTACGACGATATCGAGCAGGCCGAGCACCTCTCGCAGTTCTTCCGGATGCGCAAGTACCATGCCATCATGGCAAAGCAGATGGAGACCTATGCCGGGATCTCCGAGATCACCGAGAAGGTCAACAACCTGATCAAGGTCACGGAGGATGTCTATTATGCCCGGGTTTATGCAACCGCGCTGAAGGTGCTCCGGATCGGCCAGTGGAGCGAGAGCGTGAGCCGGAAGATGGACGTGATCCGGGAG
>JAJRCS010000230.1 GCA_028678815.1 Methanomicrobiales archaeon
TGGAAGATTCCGGCGTACGGTGGAAAGGAACCTGTACGACTCATGGTGACCGGTGGATCGCTTCCCCCCGGACTCAACCTGTCGCCAGACGGTGCGCTTTCAGGGACGCCGAAGGCCGCCGGCAGCTTCGCCTTTTCCGTCAGCGCCACAGACAGCTGCAAGAGCGGGCAGCAGAGCGCCACCCGGGCCTATCGGCTCGGAGTTGCCGATTCGCCGGCCGGTCTCGCCGCCATCAGCCAATCCATACTTATGAAGGGGCCACTCTCGATAGCGGCCGTTCCAACCCCGGCAAGCGTAACGATCTCTTCCGGCAGGGAAAGCACCTCCCCGGTAAGCTACCTGATCACCGCCAAATCGCCAGAAACCGCGACGCTTACCTCTCCCGGCGCTACGTTCAGGGCGGGGGGAACGGTCATCGGTTCGGTCCCGGTGCCACTGACGGTTTCCCTGATCAACGGAACGGCAGAAATCTCCGAAATCGTCACCATCTCCCGCGATATCCTGGAACGCGCCCGCCGGGAAAACGCCGGCAAGATGCATTACAGCCGACCGTTCATCGGCAGGGGGACCACTGCGCTGGCGGTGATAGAGATCACCCTGCCGATGGCAGCACGGTAGCCTTTACGTCATGCGCACCCATGAAGAACTGCATCAACCCATGCCTGACACCGACCAGGGCCGCGAACGCCTGACCATCATTTACCGGGACGAAGATCTGGTTGCCGTCAACAAGCCGTCCGGCCTCCTGGTGCACAGAAGCCCTATCGATCGCCACGAAACCAGGTTTGCCCTCCAGTTGGTCCGCAATCAGGTCGGACGAAGGGTCTACCCGGTCCACCGGTTGGACAAACCGACTTCGGGATTGCTCCTTTTCGCCTTCACTCCCGAGGCCGCTCGACGGCTCGTGGAGAACTTTGCCGCCGGAACGGTTCGCAAGACGTATCTTGCCGTGGTCCGCGGATATGCACCCGAAGGGGGGACCATCGATTACCCTCTGGTGGAGGAGCCTGACAAATGCGATTACCCGTCCGCGAGGGCTGCGAAAGACCCCCAGCAGGCAGTTACCGATTTTCGCTGTCTGGCGCGGATCGAACTCCCCTGCGCGGTCGGACGTTACTCGTCGGCCCGCTACTCCCTGGTCTCGGTCGCACCGCGCACCGGTCGCCGACATCAGCTCCGCCGCCACTTCAAGCATATCTTCCACCCGATCATCGGCGATACCCGGTACGGCGAAGGACGTCACAACCGTTTCTTCCGCCAGGAGCTCGACAGCCACCGGCTGCTGCTCCACGCCGCGGAACTCACCGTACCTCACCCCGTAACCGGCGCCCCGCTTGATCTCATCGCTCCGCCTGATCGGGAATTCCTGGCAGTGCTGGCCCGACTCGGCTGGCAGGCGGAACTTCCCTCACGATGGATTGAATCCCACTGAGGTTTTGTCATGGATAACGGATTCGGGAGGAGATCTGCGGAAGGATTTTCACTTCAAGAGTAGTTCCAGCGCTTCTTTCCCTGCCGCCTCCTCGATTGCCAGCAGCCCGCGCCGAAGTGTCTCGGCCAAGCCCTTGGCCCGGTGGGCATCGCTTCCCAGTTGGGTGTAGACTCCCATTTTCAGCAACGCCATTGCCCGGCGCTGGACTTCGACGCCGAACCCACCGGAAAAACTCGCAATATCTGCCTGGAAGCGGCATCCCATTTCCCTGAGTCTGTCCAGGAGCGGCGTGTTCGGTTGAACCGCGGCCGGCCGGGGCCCACTTCCGGGAAGCAGGCCGCCCAGTGCCTGACGGAGACTCAGGCGGGGGGTAGCCGGCCCTTTCCCTTCGGGAATAAAAAAAACCTGGCAACGCTCGGGATGGGCGATGAGCGGAGTGACCCCGGTGGCCCGCACCTGCCGGAGCGAATGCACCAGTGACGGCGGAATAGCCTGCAGCGGGGCTTCTATGAGAAGGAGACCGGAATTCCCGAGCGGCAGCGGCGATTGCAGGTTAAACATGAGGAATTCGTCCAGGTAGTACTCCATCCCCGGTAGGAGTTGCAGCGGGATGTCCGCAGCATCCACGGAACGCTGAAGGGTAGCCACCTGTTCTACGACCTGGGCGGGAGTGGCTTCGAAAGCGCCGACCAGCCGGTGGGGTGTGCAGTGAACGGTACTGAACCCGGCTTCGGCGAGGATACTGGCCATGCGAAGGGATTCCAGAACGTCATTGGAACCGTCGTCCAAGGCAGGCAGTATGTGGGAATGATAGTCGGTAAAACCCAAGATAACCTTTCCACGGCTGAGTAACCCTGCTTGGGACGGTCGGTGCGGACCGTCACCGAAGCGCGGGTTTACTTTATTTTTACCGGATAATGTGCTAAATAGCAAATCGCTCGCGACTATCACCGGATGAGCACGGCAGGACAACCCATGCTAAAAGCCCTCCTCATTGCCGACCAGCAGCGCCTCCACGCCCTTGTAGCCACATCCCTGGGAGGAAGCGGTGTTCAACTTACCATAAGCAGCAGCCTCGCCAGTGGAATCGAGCAGGCAATTGCCACCTCGCCCGATCTCCTTTTCGTGCAGGGTCGTATCTCAGGATTCTCGCTCGAAATCGTTTCCCGACACGTGGCGAGCCATGTGGACCAGCAACGTACGAAACAGATCATCTTTGTCGATCCCGGTGAAGACCCCGCTGCGGTCGCCCAGCCTCAGCTCTGCCTGGATCTTACGCTGCCCGATTCGGCGCTGGAAAGCCATATTGCCTCCCTGGTAAGGGCGGCACGGCCCTCGAAGATCGAACAGCCTGCTGCTTCTCCATCTACTGCCGAAGAATTTATCCCTGACGAGTTACCGCAACCACCGAA
>JAJRCS010000176.1 GCA_028678815.1 Methanomicrobiales archaeon
GTCTGCCCGGGCTCCCCACCCGGGGGGATGTACGTGGCGGCGAAGAAGGGCTTCTTCTCCGGCGTCATGAGGATGGTGAGGGGCCAGCCCCCCGTCCCCGTGAGAGTGAGGGCTGCTGCCATGTAGACCTGGTCGATGTCCGGCCGCTCCTCCCGGTCCACCTTGATGTTTACGAAGGACTCGTTCATGAGGGCCGCCACCCGGGGGTTCTCGAAGGACTCCCTCGCCATCACGTGGCACCAGTGGCAGGTGGAGTACCCGATGGAGAGGAAGACGGGCCGGTCCCCGTCCCTCGCCCGGGCAAAGGCCTCCTCGCCCCAGGGGTACCAGTCGACGGGATTCCGGGAATGCTGGAGGAGGTAGGGACTCTTCTCATGGATGAGGCGGTTGGGTCTCCCTCCGGTCATGCAGCTCCGGTTCCCTCATGTCGGGAGGATGGAAAAACCTTCTGCCGCAGGATCAGCGATATAGCCCCCGGGGTCCAAACCGGAACGGGGAAGGGGAGCAGGTGATCCGCGGGCATTTCCAGTTCCGGGAGACCATCGCGACCATCCTCGCCGACGACCCGGCCCACGTCGCCGCCGCGAAGGAGGGGCTGCTCGCGGCGCGGCAGGAACTCGAGGGGTACATCGCCCGGGACCCCTTCTTTGCCATCACCTACGATCCCTACCTGCCGGAGGGCGGGGGACGGGTGGTCGGGCGGATGGCGGAGGCGGCCCGGGCGGCTGGCGTGGGCCCCATGGCAGCGGTGGCCGGGACCATCGCCTGGTCCGGTGTCGAGGCCATGGTGGCGGCCGGGGCCCGGTTCGGGATCATCGACAACGGGGGTGACATCGCCCTTGTCACCGACCGGGAGGTCCGGGTCGGGGTCCATGCGGGTACATCCCCCCTCTCGGACCGGTTCGCCTTCCTCGTCTCCCCTGCGCAGGGGATCCGGGGAATCTGCACCTCGTCGGCGACGGTCGGCCCCTCGGTGAGCCTGGGGGTCGCGGATGCGGTCACCGTCTTCTCGCCCGACGTTGCCCTGGCCGATGCCTGGGCGACCGCCATCTGCAACGAGCTGAGGCCGGAGGACCGGCGGGTCTTCGGGCGGCTCGGGGAAACCGGTATCACCGCCGTGGTGGCCATCATCGGCGGGGAGATCCTCCGGTGGGGGAACCCGCCACCCCTGGTCCCGGCGAAGGTGGACCCGGATGTCATCACCCGGGGCAAGTACCCGGGCCGGTAACTCTGCCGGGCGGGCCCACCGGTCCCGTCATTCTTCCAGGTATCGCCGTGCACCGCGGTACGCGGAGGATCCCTCGAACTTCATGAAGGGCTCCCCGAGCTCCGTGAGTTCGATGACGGGCCCCCCCTTCTCCACCCGGAAGACGAGCTCGAGATCCTTCTCCTCCTCAAAGATTATCCCTTCAAGGGCTGCCGCCGCGGGCTGCAGGTCGAGGCGCTCCTGCCCGAGGAGGGTGGGCATCTCCCGGAAGTAGTAGTAGAAGGCCTGGAGGGCATTGAGGAGGTCGGAGGCGAGGAGCTCCCCCCTCGCCTCGGCATCCAGCGTGTCCAGCACCTCGGCGAGGGTCTTCACGTTCTCCGAGGCGATGGCGAGGATACGGTCGGCGAGCTCGGCGAGTTCGACGGAGTCGATCACGGCGACCACCGGATCCGGGAGCGGGGTCTCATACTTGGGATCATGCCCCGTTCCCTAAAAAATATATCCTCTCCCCCGCGATGGGTACGTGTGCGGGACGAGGACCTGGACTGGGAGATCTACCGTGCGCTCCTCGACGGGAAGGTCCGGACAGCAACGGGCCTCGTCGCTGCAGGCTACGAGGGATCTCTCGTCGAGGCATCCCTCGGGAGGCTCGGGAAGGCCTTCCTCATCGAACGGGAGGGCGACTCGGTGCGGGTCCTCTCCTTCCAGGAGTCCCTCCTCCTCTGCCAGCTGAAGAACGGGAAGGACAGCCCCCTCTGCTTCGAGAACGGCGTTATCCGGGTCAAGATGGATGAGGGGCGGAAGGGGTAGATGAAACGGGTCTGCATCCTCCGGCTGGGCCACCGGCCCTTCCGGGACAAGCGGGTCACCACCCACGTCGGCCTCGCCGCCCGGGCCTTCGGGGCGGACGGCATGTACCTCGCGGCCGACGATCCGGGCGTCGCCGGGAGCCTCCGGGATGTCACGGCCCGGTGGGGCGGGGATTTCTTCGTCGAGGACGGCATCTCCTGGAAGACGTGTGTCCGGTCCTGGAAGGAGCGGGGAGGGACGGTGGTCCACCTCACCATGTACGGCCTTCCCCTGGGGAAGGTCATCGGTGAGATCCGCGGGAAGGAGCAGATCCTCGTGGTCGTCGGGGCGGAGAAGGTGCCCGGGGAGATGTACGGCCTCGCGGACTACAATGTCTCGGTGACAAGCCAGCCCCACTCCGAGGTTTCGGGAACAGCGGTCTTCCTCGATCACCTCTTCGAGGGCGCGGAGCTTGACCGGACGTATCCGGACGCAGAACTCCGGATCGAACCGAGCCGGGACGGGAAGAGGACGGTACCGTGAAGGGCAGCGTTCTCATCGCCGGGTTCGCCACCCGGCATGTCGCGCAGTCGGCCTGGAAGGCCGGCTACACCGTGTACGCGGTGGACCATTTCTGCGACCAGGATCTCTCGTGGTACACCGCGGACCGGCTGAAGTTCGATGATCTGGAGGAGCTCCCCGACCGGATCGCGGAGATGGCAGGCCGGCACCGGGCGGACTTCTTCGTACCCACCTCCGGCGCCGAGACCCTCGGGCCGCCCTTCCCCCTCGCGGGGACGGATCCCGGGACCGCCGCCCGGCTCCTCGACAAGCTCGAGGTGCAGCGGTTCTTCGAGCGGGAGCAGATCCCCGCCCCGCCCCTCGCCGGCGAAGGGGACTTCCCGTACATCGCGAAGCCGAGGTGCGGTGCCGGGGGATGGCGCAATGCCGTCATCCGGTCGGGAGAAGACCTGGCCCGGTGGCGGGAGGAGAACGCCGGGACGGAGCCCCTCCTCCAGGAACTGGTCCCGGGAACCCCGGCGAGCGTCTCCTGCCTCGCCGACGGGAGGGGACACGCGGTCGCCCTCGCCGCGAACGAACAGATACTGAGAGGCTGCGGGGCGAATCCCTTCGGCTTCACCGGGTCGGTCACTCCCCTTTCGCACCCCCTCGCCGGGCAGATGAGGATCCTCGCGATGCGGGCTGCCGCGGCGAGCGGCTGCGCGGGATCCGCCGGGGTGGACTTCGTCCTCGGGGCGGAGGCCGTGGCCATCGAGGTGAATCCCCGGTTCCAGGGCACGGTGGACACCGTGGAGGCCGCGACCGGTATCTCCCTCTTCTCCCTGCACCTGGACGCCTGCCAGGGGAAGCTCCCCGCCGAGCTCCCCCTGCCGGGGTGCACCGCCATGAGGGGGATCCTCTTCGCGGACCGGGACCTGGTGGTGGAGGAGGACCTCGCCCCCCTCGCCCCGGCTGTGGCCGACATCCCCTGGCCGGGGACCGCCTTCGAGGAGGGGCAGGCCGTGGTGAGCGTCCTCGGGACGGGAAAGGACCGGGAGGAGGCGTTCCAGGATCTTGACAACATCCTTAACAAGCTGAAGCGATATATGGGGAGATGATGTCCATCGCGGAGATCCTGAAGGACGGGGCGGTCCGGTCGTACCTGAACCGCCTCATCAAGGAGGAGGGGCTCGATCTCCTGGAGAAGTTCCCGGAGGATGGGGAGTACTCCGACGAGGAGCTCGCGGAGAAGACGGGGATCAACTTAAACTCCGTCCGGCACACCCTCTACACCCTCTACGAGAAGAGGCTCGCGGAGTACCGGAGGCTCAAGAACACCGAGACCGGCTGGCTCACCTACCTCTGGACCCTCCGCCTCGACCGGACCGAGAGCGCCATCAAGGAGGACATGCGGATGATGCTCGAGAAGCTCGAGGCGAGGGAGCACTTCGAGGAGGAGAACGACTTCTACCTCTGCAGGACCTGCGGGACCTTCACCTTCAACGAGGTGATGGAGCTGGACTTCGCCTGCCCCCGGTGCACCCAGCCCGTGGAGCACTTTGACAACGAGGCCCTCCTCTCCGCCCTGAAGCGCCGGATCTCCGCCATCCGCGAATGCCTCGGGTATGAATGAGGACCCCGGGGGCATCAGGCCGGTGGTGAACGCGAAGCGCAACAGCGCGAGCGAGAACCAACAGGCCGAAGGCCTGGTGGTGAACCCGAAGGGGCGAGAGCCCGAGGGAAGAGCAACGGGGCGAAGCCCCGGTGCGAACGCGAGGGC
>JAJRCS010000184.1 GCA_028678815.1 Methanomicrobiales archaeon
CCACCTTCGGAGTTCGACTCCCTCCGGGAGTCAAACACTATAAAGAAAGAGAACGATGTATGATGAGACCATGGGAGGAGCAGGCGAGAGGATCCACTGGGCCGACGTGGTCGCGGCCTCGGTGAAGCAGGATACGGAGCACCGGATAGCGACCGGGATCACCCCCTCCGGGCCCATCCACATCGGGAACATGCGGGAGGTCCTGACGGGAGACCTCGTATACAAGGCCATGAAGGACCGGGGGCTCGCCGTGGAGCTCCTCTACATCGCCGACGACTTCGACCCGCTCAGGAAGGTCTACCCCTTCCTCCCCGAGTCCTACGCCGCGTACGTGGGGAAACCCGTCTCGGATATCCCCTGCCCCTGCGGGGAGCACCGGAGCTACGCGGACCACTTCCTCACCCCCTTCCTCTCGGCCCTCTCGGAGCTGGACATCAGTCCCCGGGTGCACCTCGCGAGCGAGCTCTACAGGTCGGGGGCCTACACGAAGGAGATCGCCACCGCCCTCGGCCATACGGCAGAGATTAGGCACATCCTCGAGCAGGTCTCGGGCCGTACCCTGCCCCCGGACTGGGCGCCCTTCTACCCCCTCTGCAGTGTCTGCGGGAAGCTCTCCCCCGCCCGGATCCTCGAGCACGATCCCGCCCGGCACAGGGTCCGGTACAAATGCGCCTGCGGGAACGAGGGCACGGCCGACTACTCGAGGGGCGAGGGGAAGCTCGTCTGGCGGGTGGACTGGCCCATGCGCTGGGCGAGGTTCGGGGTCACCGTCGAGCCCTTCGGGAAGGACCATGCCACCTCGGGGGGGTCCTATGACACGGGGAAGGAGATCGCCCGGCGGGTCTTCCGGGTCGAGCCGCCCCACCCCGTCATCTACGAATGGATCAGCCTGAAGGGGAAGGGGGCGATGCACTCGTCAAAGGGTGTCGTCGTCACCATCACCGAGATGCTCGAGATCGTCCCGCCGGACGTCCTCCGGTACCTCATCGCCCGGACGAGGCCCGAGCGGACCATCGACTTCGACCCCGGCATGGGCCTCATCTCCCTCATCGACGAGTACGACCGGGTCTCCCACGAGGGGGCGGGGAGGGAGTACGAGCTCTCCCGGATCGCCTCGGTGCCCACCCGGATCCCCTTCCGGCACATGGTGACCGTGGTCCAGATCGCCCATGACGAGCAGAGGCTCTTCCAGTGCCTCGCCCGGACGAGCTACGACGTGACGAACACGGCCAACATCCTCCGGCAGGCGGAACGGGTCCGGGTCTGGCTCCGGAAGTACGCCCCCGACTCGGTGAAGTTCTCGGTAAGGGAGAAGATCCCGATCCAGGTGGGGGAGCTCGGCGAGGAGGACCTCCGCGCCCTCTCTGCCTACCTCGAGTTCCTGAAGGCCCTCCCCGCCTGGTCGGCCGAGGCCATCCACAACGGGGTGTACGAGGTTGCCCCCCGGTGCGGGACCGATGCGAAGCACCTCTTCGAGCTCGTGTACCTCGCCTTCCTCGGCCAGGCCCGGGGCCCCAGGCTCGGCTGGTTCCTCGAGGCCCTCGGGAGGGAGTTCGTCACCGGGCGCCTTTCCGAGGCGGTGTACCCCTGTGTCCTCTAAAGCCGGGTCTGCCCGGGGGTGCGACCTCTGCCGGCAGGGGGCGAAGATGGTCCTCTTCGTCACCGGCCTCTGCCACCGGCGGTGCTGGTACTGCCCCCTCTCGGAGGAGCGGGCCGGGCGGGACGATGCCTATGCGAACGACCGGCCGGTGGAGGGCCCGGAGGACCTGCTCGCCGAGGCCCGGCTCATGGGGGCCCTCGGGACGAGCATCACCGGCGGCGAGCCCTTCCTCGTCCCCGACCGGGTCGCCCGGTTCTGCAGGGTCCTGAAGGAGGCCTTCGGGAAGGAGCACCACGTCCACCTCTACACCGGGATCGCGCCGACGGCGGAGATGCTCGCCCCCCTCGCGGGCCTCGTGGACGAGATCCGCCTCCACCCGCCGCAGGAGGACTGGGCCCGGATCGCCGGGTCCCCGTACGCCCGCGCCATCACCACGGCCAGGGAACTCGGGTTCTCCGTCGGGATCGAGGTCCCCGCGTTAAAGGGGCTCCCTGACCTCGCGGAGATCCTCCCCCTCGTGGATTTCCTGAACATCAACGAGCTCGAGTGGGGCGGCATCAACGCGGACGAGATGAGGAAACGGGGATTCGAGCTGGTGGACGATATCCATAACGCGGTGAAGGGCTGCCGCCGGTGGGCAAAGGACCTCCCCCACCGGAAGAAGGTCCACTGGTGCTCCTCGAGGTACAAGGACGCCGTCCAGCTCCGGGAACGCCTGAAGCGGATCGCGGCCCGGACCGCCCGGCCCTTCGACGAGGTGACCATGGACGGGACCGTCATCTGCGGGGTCATCGAGCCCGGGGGTCCCCCGGCTCCCGGAAGGCTCGGCCTCCCCGAGGGGAGCTACGAGGTCTGCGGGGATGCCATCGAGCTCTCCCCGAAGGCCCTCCGGAGGCAGGCAAAGCGGCTCCCGGGGAAGAAGTACATCGTCGAGCGGTACCCGAACCGGGGCGTCGTGGTGGAGGTGATCCCCCTGTGACGGCCCGGTCCGGCCTCGAGGGGCTCTACGAGCGGTTCCTCGGCTGGCAGATCGAGAATGTCCCCCGGCACATCGCCATCATCCAGGACGGGAACCGCCGGTTCGCGCGGGCCCAGGGGCTCGGGACCGACGAGGGGCACCGGGCAGGGGCCGATACCACCGAGCGGGTCCTGGACTGGGCCCACGATATGGGAGTGAAGTACATCACCCTCTACTCCTTCTCCACCGAGAACTTCAGGCGGGACCGCGCCGAGGTGGAGGGCCTCTTCTCCCTCTTTAAGGAGAGGTTCGAGAAACTTGCCTCCGATGAGCGGGTCCACAGACGCCGGATCCGGGTCCGGGTCTTCGGTGACCGCACCCTCCTCCCCCCCGACCTCCTGGAGCGGGTAGAGGCCACCGAGGCCGCGACCCGCACGTACGGGAACTTCTTCATGAACATCGCCCTCGCCTACGGGGGGCGGAACGAGATCGTCCATGCCGCCCGGGCCATTCTCAGGGAGGTGCGGGACGGGGCCCTCGCCCCTGCGCAGATCGACCCGGCCCTCGTGGAGGAGTACCTCTCGGACGGGAGGTACCTTCCCCCCGTGGACCTCATCATCCGGACCGGTAACGAGCGCCGGACCTCCAACTTTCTCCCCTGGCTCGCCAGCGGGAAGGAGAGCGCCGTCTACTTCTGCGCCCCCAACTGGCCGGCCTTCCGGAAGATCGACTTCTTCCGGGCACTCCGGCTCTATGACCAGCGGATTCGGGGAAA
This sequence comes from Methanomicrobiales archaeon, assembly GCA_028678815.1. GTDB lineage: Archaea > Halobacteriota > Methanomicrobia > Methanomicrobiales > JACTUA01 > JACTUA01. Next base: position 3,334 of record JAJRCS010000184.1, read on the forward strand.
GATCACCGGCTCCCAGGGCTGAGGGGACCCGCCGGTTCGGGCCCCGTACGGATCGCCGTCCGGCCCCGCTCCGGACCTTTTCAGGTCCGTCGCGCTACACCCGAACCTGATGGTTCGGGAGCGTTCGGGACTGACCGCAGTCCCTCAAGGCCTGAACCTGATGCTTCAGGCCCGCTCCGGACCTTTCCAGGTCCGTCGCGCTAGGCACCGAACCGGCGCTTCCGGGACTGGTAGTCCCTGAGGGCACGGAGGAAATCCACTTTCCTGAAGAGCCGCCAGTTCACATCTGAGAAGAAGAGCTCCGAGTACACGCTCTGCCAGATGAGGAAGTCGGTGAGGTGGGATCCGCCGGTCTTCAAGACGAGGTCGGGGGTGTACCGGAAGGTGAGGTACGAGTCGATGAGCCCCTCGTCCACCCTCTCCGGGTCGATCCCCTCCTCGGCCATACGGCGGATGCACGCGCTGATCTCCTCCCGCCCCGAGTGGCCGATGGCGACATGGACCTTCATCCCCACCCCCATCACCTCCTCCCGGTCCCCCCCGTGGAGCTCGAGCCGGGCGAAGTCCGCGATCCGGCAGATGAAGGGGAGGAACGGGTCGATCCGGGTGGCGTTCGGGGTGCTGATGTGGAAGGTGACCCCGGGGATCCCCACGTCCCGGCACCACCCGGCCACCTCGGCCATCTTCTCCGGGGCATCCACCATGTCCTGCTCGGTGATCATGAAGCAGAGGTGCTCGGGCAGGGAGGAGATCCCCCGGAGGAGCAGCTGCTCGTAGAGCCAGTAGATCATGATGCCCACCTGAGCAGCGCTTCCCGGTCCAGGGCGTTCAGGACATCCCCCGGGCCACACCAGCCCCGGCGGGCAAGGGTGACGCCGTGGCGCATGTGCCCGAGCTCCCCCGTGTCATGGGCATCGGTACCGATGGAGAGCCTCACCGCCCGGTCCCGGGCTTCCCGGACGTGGGGGTCGTCGAGATCCATCCGCCACGGGGAGGCGTTGATCTCGAGGGCGGTCCCGGTCGCCCGTGCCGCGTCGATGATCCGGTCCATGTCCACCTCGTAGGCGGGCCGGGAGGGGAAGAGCCGCCCGGTCGGGTGGCCGATGATGTCCACGTGGTCGTTCGCCATGGCCGTGAGGATCCGCCGGGTCATGGGGTCCTTCTCCTCGTGGAGGCCCGAGTGGACCGAGGCGACCACGAGGTCGAGGTCGCCGAGCAGCCGGTCCGGGAGGCCGAGGCTCCCGTCCGCGAGGATGTCCACCTCGATACCATGGAGGAGCCGGCAGGGAGAGGTCCGGTTGACGGCCTCGATCTCCCCCGCCTGGGCCTTCACCCCGTCGGCATCGAGGCCGTGGGTGATGCCAAGGGTGGCGGAGTGGTCCGACACGAGGATGTATTCGTACCCGAGCCTGCCCCCCGCGGCCGCGAGCTCCGCGAGGGTCATCCTGCCGTCCGTCGCGCTGGTATGGACATGGAGGTCGCCCCGGATCGCAGCCTGTTCCACGAGGACCGGGAGGTCCCCGGCGAGGGCTCTCTGGATTTCGCCCCGGTCCTCCCGGATCTCCGCCGGGATATACGGGAGGCCGAGGCTGGCGAAGAGGGAGGCCTCGTCGGGGAAGGTGTGGAGGCCGCCCCCCGCCCGCTCCTCGAGGCCGTACTCGTTCAGTTTCAGCCCCTTCTCGATGGCGATCCCCCGGAGCCGGATGTTGAACTCCTTCGACCCCGTCAGGTAGAGGAGCATGGACCCGAAGGACCCCGGTTCGGTGAACCGGAAGTCCACCTGCTGGCCCAGGCACCGGATGGAGGTCTTCTCGTTCCCGGCCATGATGATCTCGTCGGCGATGGTCCTGACCCGGGCGTTCACGGCCTGCGGGGCCTCCCTGGTGGCGATGTCGATGTCCCCCACCGTGGACTTCCCCCGCCGGTAGCTCCCGGCTACCTCGAAGGTCCCCTGGGTGAGGATCGAGGTGGCCCGGGCCACCACGGCATCGGCCTGGTCCCGGGTCATCCGGCTGCCCGCGGTGCCCCGGGCCCGGTGCCGGGCGATGGACCTGAGGAACTCGGCCTCCTTCTTCTCGCCGAAGCCCTTCACCGCCCGGATCCGGTGCTGCCGGGCCGCCCGCTCCAGGTCCTCGACGGACTGGATCCCGAGCTTCATCCAGAGGGTGTGCACCGTCTTCGGACCCACCCCCTCGAGCTCCAGCAGCTCGGGGAGGGACGCCGGGATCTTCGCCCGGAGCTCCTCGAGCTCGGTGAAGGTGCCGGTCTCCCCGATCTCCGCGATCTTCTTCGCGAGTTTACTCCCGATACCGGGGACGGCGAGGAGGGACTCCTCGTCAAGCTCCGAGACCGGGGTGGGCAGCTCCTCCAGGCGCTTGGCCGCCCGCTCGTAGGCGCGCACCTTGAAGACGTCCTCCTCCCCGATCACCTCCAGGAGCTGGGCCATGAAGCGGAGCCTCTCCGCGATCTCCCGGTTCGAGAGGGCCATGGGTACATCTCGTCCCCCGCGGTATATGGTTCTCTCGCTTTTCCCGGGATCCGGCCCCCCTCCCTCGTCCAGAGGGGCCCCTCTCCCCCCTGGACAGGAGGAGCCGCTTCGCGCCCCCTCCTTCCCAAACGGATATGACGGGCGGAGGAGAGATATTTCTCTCATGGAGCATGTCGCCTGCGAGGACCTCCTGGAGGCCGTCCTCGTCCTGACCCGGAAGGGGAGTCCACCTACCGGAGGGGACCTCGCGGCGTTCCTGCACAGGGACGAGGTCACGGTCACAGCCCAGCTCGGGGAGCTCGCTGCCTCCGGGAAGCTGGAGATGGAGCCCGGCGGGACCGTCACCCTCCTCCCCCCCGGCCAGGCCATCGCCGCGCGGGTGGCGGACCGGCACCGGATCCTGGAGTGCTTCCTCGCCGAGCGGCTCGGCATGGAGCGGCAGGCAGCCTCGGGCGAGGCCTGCCACCTGGAGCACCAGGTCTCGGAGGAGACCATCCGGAGGCTCTCGGAGTTCCTCGACGGAGATGGGGAGTGCTCGGTCCCGGACTGGCGCCGTGCCCGGGACACGGGGGAGGCAGGACCCCGGACCCTTGCCGAGTACCCCGAGGGGACGGTCCTCCGGGTGGCGGCCATCCGGCACTTCTCCCGGGAGCGGCGGCTCGAGGACATCGGGCTCCTCCCCGGTGAGTCCCTCACCCTGAAGCGGAGGCTCTCCAACGGCTCGGTGGTGGTGGAGGTGAAGGGCTCCGAGATCGCCCTCTCCCGCGGGGTGGCGGCCTGCATCCTCGTGGAGGAGCAGGCATGAGGTTCGCCCTCCTGGGGAACCCGAACGTGGGGAAGTCCCTCATCTTCAACCAGCTCACCGGCCTCGGCGTCGAGGTCTCCAACTACCCGGGAACGACGGTGGAGCTCCACCGCGGGGCGACCTGCGTCGACCGGGAGAAGGTGGAGATCGTGGACCTCCCCGGCCTCTACTCCATCGACGGGGACCAGGAGGAGGAGGCCCTGGCGAGGAGGATCCTCACCGCGGGGGACCTCGACGGGGCAATCCTCGTCCTGAACGCCACGAACCTGGAGCGGAACCTCTACCTCCTCCTCCAGGTGGCCGAGACGGGGATCCCCCTCGTCGTCGTGGTGAACATGATGGACGAGGCAGAGACCGCCGGCCTCACCCTCGATCTCCCCGCCCTCTCGGGGATCCTCGGGGTGGAGGTCCTCGGGACCGCGGCGGTGAGCGGGAGGAACACCGGGCAGATCATCCCCGTCGCCCGTGCCCGTGCCCGGCCGGCCACGGTCACCGTTCCCTATGACACCGACATCGAGGCGGCCATCCGGACCCTGGGGAAGGAGCTCGGGGCCCCGCGCCTCGCGGCCATCTGGGCCCTCGATGGTATCGGGACAGACCCGGTTGTCGGGGAGGCGGCCGGGGACCTCGCGAAGGAGATCGAAGGGAGCCACCGGATGTCGGTCCACCAGATCCTCGCCCTCAACCGGTACACCCTCGCAAAGGAGATCGCGGGCATGGTGGTGGGGAAGGCCTCCGCACGGCCCGGGATAGACCTGGACCGGCTCCTCTCCCGGGAGATCCCCGGCATCCCCATCCTCGCGGGGCTCCTCCTCGGGATGCTCCTCGTCGTCTTCACCGTTGGCTCCTTCCTCGAGACCATCATCGTCGGGCTCTTCCAGCAGTACCTCATCGATCCCATCCCCTCCCTGGGGCTCCCCCCCCTCGCGGAGGAGATCGTAGTCTCGGTGATGGTCGGCCTCCAGGCGGGCTTCGGCATCGCCTTACCTTACATTCTCCTCTTCTTCCTCCTCCTCTCCCTCCTCGAGGACTCGGGGTACATGACCCGGGCCGCCTTCCTCGCGGACCGGGCGATGCACCGGGGGGGCATGCACGGCGGGGCCATCATCCCCCTGGTCATGGCATTCGGGTGCAATGTCCCGGCCCTCCTCGCCGCACGGAACCTCGGTACGAAGAGGGAACGGACCATCGCGGCCTTCCTCATCACCCTCGTCCCCTGCTCGGCCCGGACCGTCATCATCGCGGGTATGGTCGCCGCCTTCGTGGGCATCCCCGCGGCCCTCTCCATCTACGGGATGGTCCTCCTCATCATCTCCGCGACGGGCATCCTTCTCTCCCGGGTCACCCCGGGAAAGCAGGTCGGGATGATCCTGGAGGTCGCTCCCCTCCGGCGCCCGAAGGCCGATCTCGTCCTTGCCAAGTCCTCCCACCGGGTCATGGACTTCCTGAGGCTCGCCCTCCCCCTCCTGGTCGTGGGGAGCGTCGTCCTCGGGATCCTCGACTACTACGGGATCCTCGCCGCCTTTGAGGACTTCCTCGCCCCCCTCTTCGTGGGGATTCTCGGGCTCCCCTCCTACGCAGTCACCGCCCTCCTCTTCGGGATCCTCAGGAAGGAGATGGCCATCGGGACCCTCGCCGTCCTCGCCGGGACGGCGGACCTTTCGGCGGTCATGACCGAGCTGCAGATCTACATCTTCGCGGTGATGAGCGTCCTCTTCGTGCCCTGCATCTCGACCATGGCCGTGCTCTCCCGGGAGAACGGCTGGAAGATTGCCCTCCTCATCACGGTCTTCACCGTGCTCCTCGGGATCGGGATCGGGGCAATGATTAACCTCGCCTTCACATAGGTACTGGGGGAAGCATGCTCACCTTCATCGGCCTCGGCCTCTCTGACGAGAAGGATATCTCGGTAAAGGGCCTCGAGGCCATCCGGTCCGCCGATATCGTGTACCTCGAGACCCACACCTCCCGGCTCACGGGCACGACCCGGGCCGCCATGGAGCAGTTTTACGGCCGGCCGGTCATACCCGTCACGAGGGAGGAGATGGAGGTGCGGCCCGGGGAGATCCTCGCCCGGGCGAGGGAGGGGCAGGTGGCCCTCCTCTGCGGCGGGGACCCCATGGTCTCCACGACCCATGCCGATCTGCGGCTCCGGGCGAGGGCCGCGGGGGTGGAAACCCGGATCATCCACGGGGCCTCCATAGAGAGTGCCGTCTGCGGCGAGACCGGGCTCCAGAACTACCGGTTCGGGAAGTCAACCTCGATCCCCTTCCCCTCGGGGAACTGGTTCCCCACGACCCCCCTCGAGACGGTCCTCGCGAACCTCGCCCAGCGGCTCCACACCCTCGTCTTTCTCGATATCCAGGAGGGCCGGTTCATGACCGTGCCCCAGGGTATCGCCCTCCTCGGGGAGATGGCAGCCCGGGTGGGCCGGCCGGCCCCGGACTTCCTCGTCGGGGTCGCCAGGGCGGGTTCCCCCGACACCTTCGTCGCCGCGGGGAGCCCGGGCCGGCTCGCGGCCCTGGACTTCGGCCCGCCCCTCCACGTCCTCGTGGTCCCGGCAGAGCTCCACCCCGTCGAACAGGAGTACCTGGAGGCCTTCACCCGGTATGAAGGTTGCTAGCTACGGCGAGTCCCTGGAGGCGTGCCTCCGGGGGATCTCCCCGGCGGCCCCGGAGGGAACCCCCCTCCACCTGGCCGCCCGGGAGGCGCTGGAGATGGCGGGGGCGTATTTCCAGGACGGGAGGAGCTTCCTCGCCGCCGGGGATCTCATGAACGCCCTTGCAGCCTTCACCTATGCCTCCGGGTGGCTGGACGCCTCCTCCACCCTCGGCCTCTTCTCCGGCGAGGCTTTCCTCGGACTCCCGGGCTTTCCCGAGGAGTCCGGGTCCATGGAAGGAGACAGGATCCGGGAGAAGCGGGCCCGGTACCGGGGGATGCTCGCCGGGGCACTGGAGGCCCTGGAGTGCTCCCCGGACCCGGGCAGCCCCCTCTTCCCCGCGGCCACCGCCGTTCTCGGGAAGGCCGGGGATTTCCTTGCCGAAGGGGACCTCCATGCGGGCCGGGGCGGGGAGGGGGACGCCCTCGCCTGCTACAGCCATGGCCATGGCTGGCTCGACGCGGGGGTCCGGGCAGGGCTCCTCCGGATCCTCCACTCCCGGGAGCTCTTCACCGTGGGCCCCCTGTAGAAGGGGACCCAGTAAAAGGTTATCTGCTCGCCAAATAACCGGTACACCAGCGGAGCAGAATGGCCGGGGAGACTGAGGAGGGCAGGGGGGGAGTCATCGGGCGTTCCCAGTGGAAGTGGCTCGTCGTCTCCATCGCCTTCTCCCTCGTGGTCCTGGCCCTCGTCCTCTACTTCACCGTGACGAAGGAGACCTTTCTCTACCTCCGCCGGCTGAACCCCTTTTTCCTCGTCCTTGCCATCGTCTTCCACTTCCTTGCCTACGGGTTCTGGGCGATGCGGATCAAGGTCATGGCCAAGTCCCTCGGCCACCGGGTAGGCTTCATGTACTGCCTGAATCTCGTCATGGCGAACCTCCTCGCGGGCGCCATCACGCCGGCCCAGGCCGGGGGCGAACCGGTCCGGATCCACCAGCTTTACCGGGACAACGTCCCTCTCGGGGACGCGACTGCCATCGTCGTGGTGGAGCGGGTCCTTGACGCCGTCGTCCTCGGGGTGGCGGCGATTGCGGCCTTCTTTATCCTCGGGAGGATGGTGGAGGATGTCCCCCCCCAGCTGAACATCGTCATCTTCTTCACCTGGGTGGGCATGGTGGTCTTCATCGGGCTCTTCATCGTCTCGGTGAGGAACCCCGAGTTCCTGAAGCGGATCCTGAAAACGAGCTCCCGGCCCTTCTGCAGGAGGTGGGACCTCACGAGGTTCGAGCGGCTCCGCTGCTCCATCGACCGCGAGGTGGACAACTTCCATGACAGCGTGTCCCGGTTCGTGGCCCACGGGAGGGCCGGCCTCCTGGGGGGGACCGCCTTTACCGCCCTCTTCTGGTTCTCGGAGTTCATCATCGTCTCCTTCATCCTCATGGGGATCGGGGAGGAGCCCTACTACCTCCTCTCCCTCGTGGCCCAGATCATCATCGCGGTCATCATGATGATCCCCCTCACCCCCGGCTCCTCAGGGATCGCCGAGCTCTCGGCGACCTCCATCTACGGCCTCTTCATCAACTCCTCCATCGTCGGGATCCTGGTCGTCGTCTGGCGCGTGATCTTCTACTACCTGAATATCATCGTCGGGATCGTCGCCACCATCCCCATCCTCCAGCGGGAGATGGTCCGCCGGGAAGGGGAGCACCCCAAGGTTTAACGTGGAGAAGGGCGATGTTTCCATCGCCATGGACGAGCGCGAGTGCCGGGTGAAGGGGGTCTTCCTCTCCCTGAACGAGCAGGGGGCGGCTGCCCCCATGGTCCTCCTCGAGCTCCCGGGCGGGGACTGCATCCCCATCTACATCGGGCTCTGGGAGGCCATCTCCATCCGGAACGCCATCAAGGGGGAGGTCCTCCCGAGGCCCATCACCCATGACCTCTTCGTGGAGGTCCTCCGGAGGCTCCATGCCTCGGTCACCGCCATCTCCATCGACTCCCTGGAGGACGGGATCTTCTATGCCAAGCTCCACGTGAAGCTCGACGGGGTCGTGGAGGTGGTGGACTGCCGGCCGAGCGACGGGATTGCCATCGCCCTCCGGACCCTCGCCCCCATCACCGTGGAGGAAGGGGTGATCTCGGTTGCCTCGAAGAAGCGGGACGACCTCCCCAACCTCCAGGACCTGGACTCCGTGATGTAGCCCCGGTCAGCCCTTCTCCGGTCTCCGCCGCTTCCCGAGCTCGGCAAAGACCTCCCCCAGGTCCACGCCCGCCGCCGCGAGGGCGACGAGGAGGTGGAACTGGAGGTCCGCGGCCTCGGAGACGATGGCCCTCCTCTCCCCGTTCTTCACCGCGAGGATGAACTCCACCGCCTCCTCCCCGACCTTCTCCAGGATGCCGTCGATCCCCTTCTCCCCGGTCGCGAGCCGGCCCACGTACGAGCCCTCCCGGGGGCGGGCGAACCGGTCCCCGATGACCTCCCAGAGCTCCGGGAGGATCTCCTCCCCCGTCATGCCCCGTCCCCCGAGGAGAGGATCTCCCCGAGCTCGGACCCGAAGAACCTCCGGAAGAGGAGCCGCGCCTTCTCCACGTTCGCCCCGCCCTTCCCGATGGCGATCCCGAGCTCGCTCCGCTTCTGGAGGATGACCCGCACCCTCCCCGCCTCGTCCTTCTCCACCGAGGAGAGGAGCGCCGGCCGGAACATGTTCGCGATGAAGTCGTCGGGGTTCTCCGAGTACTCCACCATCTCGATCTTCTTGCCCAGCACCTTCTGCATCCTCCTGATATTCTCTCCCTTCTTCCCGATGGCGAGGCCCATGTCGCCGGGCCGGATGACGTAGATGATCCGGTCGAACCGCTCATCGATGAGGCAGTCGATGGCAGTGGATTTGGTGAGGATCCGGAGCTCCTCGATGTATCTCCTCTCTTTAAAACCGATGGTCCGTTCCATTACACGGAAACCTCTGTGCACTCCCCGTATATATCCTTACAGAAATGCGCCCCGGGTCCGAAGGAGCCGGGGCTGTCCAGGGGGGAAAGGGGCCCCTCTGGACCAATTCGGGGGGCCGAAGGAGCGACGGGTCCGAAGGAATCCCGGGTCCGAAGGAGCCGGGATTGTCCAGGGGGGTAGGGGCCCCTCTGGACTGA
>JAJRCS010000016.1 GCA_028678815.1 Methanomicrobiales archaeon
CTTCGGTGCTCGAACTCGGTTTCGTTCCGAAACCTCGCTTACTCGCGACTTCGTCGCTCGAGCTCGGTTCCTTACGGAACCTCGCTTACCAGAACCTATGCGTCCGGATGAAGTTCCGCTCGGCCTTCAGGATCTCCCGGTAGAAGGCGTCCCCGTCGGTCATGGTGGCGAGGATCCGGGAGGCGATCTCGGGGCCCACCCCCCTCCCGGCGAGGGCGATGACCGCCTTCTTCCCCGAGGAGAGGACGATGTTTGCGTTCCTGAGGAGCCGGGCCTGGATGGCCTGCTCCTCCTCGGTGGCGGGCTTCTTCCGGAGGACGACCTTGCAGAGATCCTCCTCGTAGGGCTTCACCGCCGCGATGAGCCGGGCGCCGCAGCTCGGGCACTGGGGCCGGTCGGGGACCCGGGCGACGGGGGTCTTCGCATGCCACTTCCGGCAGTGGAGGCAGCAGAGGACCACCTCCTCCCGGTCGAGGCGCTGCCTCAGGGTGGCAAGGACCGCCTGGTCGGCGAGGGGCGGCGGGATCATGTCCCGGGAGGAGAAGATCCCCTCCCGCCCGAGGAGGGTGAGGGGCCCCGTGGCAACGGCGACCTCGCCCTTCTTCACGGCCCCGAGGATGGCTGCCGCCCCCGGGACGTCCATGTACCGGGTGAAGAGCTCCCGGTACGCCTCCTCCTGGATGACGGTCCCCTCGAAGAGGTCGAGGAGCCGGTGGATGCTGAACCGCTGGTAGTCGGCATCGGCATCGATGGCCCCGAACTTCTTCGCCACCTGGACGAGCTTCCAGCGGAAGAGGGAGGTGCGCTTCAGGGCGAGGGCGAGGATCCCGTCCAGGTGGGCGGGGTCGATGCCGAGGAGGACCTCCTTCACCTCGGCCGGGGTGATGGTGGAGGGGAGCCGGAGGAGGAACCGGTAGGCCCCGACCTCCATCCCGACGGTGGTACCGTGCCGGGCCGAGAGGAGGATGGAGAGGACCCGGGCGAGGGCCTCGTTCGCCTTGTGGCCGCCGCAGACGTTCGCCACCACCCCCTCCTCGGCCGACTCCAGGGTGATGAGCCGCTCGTCGGGGACCCGGTCCTTCACCCGGTCCATCCGGCCGAGGAACCCCCGGGCGAACCGCACAGCCCCGTCGTGGACGGGGTACCGGGCGAAGTCCCGCTCACGGCGGAGCCGGCCCACCTCCCTCGCGACCTCGTAGGGGACGGGGATCTGCTCCCCCTCCCAGGAGGGGAGCTCCCCCTTGGCCTTCTTCGCCGGCTCCACCGTGATCCGCTCCCCGTCCATGTCGAGGATGCGCCAGAGCTGCCCCTTCGCGATGAAGACCGCGCCCGTGTACGCCCAGCCGACGACGAAGGACTCGTCCAGGGTGGCGACGGTCCGCCGGGTGAGCATGTCGAAGACCCGGATCTTCTTCTCGTCGTGGATCATGGAGAGGTTCAGGGAGAGGTACTTCCTCGTCCGGCCGGTCCTCGTGATGAGCTCCCCGTCGATCCGGATGAGCCGGTGGGAGGCCATCTGGTCGCAGACCCGGTGGAGGAGGGTGGGGAGGGTTCCGGGGTCCCGGTAGCACCCCGAGCGGGAGAGGATCGCGAGGACCTTCGCCCGGGGGATCTCCCCGTACTCCACGGCCATGGCCGCCACCTGGTTCGCGAGGGTGTCCGCGGCCCCGAAGTGGGGCAGCACCGGCTCCACCCGGTTCTCCTTCGCCATCCGGGCGATGACCATGGACTCCAGGGTATCGTCGAAGCCGGTGGTGAGGATGGTTCCCTTCGAGATGGTGTTCAGCTGGTGCCCCGCCCGGCCGACGCGCTGGACGAGGCGGGAGACCTCCCGCGGGGAGCCGAACTGGATGACATGCTCCACCCTCCCGATGTCGATCCCGAGCTCCATGGAGGAGGTGCAGATGAGGGTGTGGATCTCGCCCTTCTTGAACCGCTCCTCGGCGTCCACCCGCACCTCCTTCGAGAGGGAGCCGTGGTGGACCTCCACGTCGCCCCCCTCGTAGAGCTGGTGCCCGAGGGCCTCGGCGGTCACCCGGGTGTTCACGAAGACGAGGGAGGAGCCCTTCCCGCCGATGCACCGGCCCACGTACCGGGCCTGGTCGGCGAAGTCCTCGCCGGCGTACCGGACCCCGATCTCCAGGTGGGGGGTGACCGGGATCTCCACCACCTGGAAGGGCCGGTCCCCGCAGAGGAAGGCGGCGACGTCGCCCGGGTTCCCCACGGTCGCCGAGAGGCCGATGCGCTGGAACTCCCCGGCATAGACCGCGAGGCGTTCGAGGGCGACGGAGAGCTGGGCGCCCCGCTTGGAGCCCGCGAGCTCGTGGATCTCGTCCACGATGACGTGCCGGACATGGAGGAGGTGCTTCCGGAGCACCTTCCCCATGAAGATGGCCTGGAGGGTTTCGGGCGTGGTGATGAGGAGGTGGGGAGGGTGGAGGGCCTGCTTCCGGCGCTCGTGGGCGGGGGTGTCCCCGTGCCGGACCCCGACGGTGAGCCCGAGCTCTTTGCACCACCACTCCATTCGCTGGAGGATGTCCCGGTTCAGGGACCGGAGCGGGGTGATATAGATGGCCCGGAAGCCAGGCCCCTCCTCCCGGACGAGCCGGTCGAAGACCGGGAGCATCGCCGACTCGGTCTTGCCCGAGCCCGTCGGGGCGATGAGGACGAGGTGCTTCCCCGCGAGGAGGTGGGGAATGGCCGCGGCCTGCGGCTCCGAGAGCTTCTCCCAGCCCCGCTTCGTGACCACCGACCGCACCCTCCCGTCGAGGAGGGCGAGGGCCTCATTCCTCCCCGAGGGAACCGAGGAGCCCGAGGTAGGTTCCATCGGTGAGAAACACCTCCGCGTTCACGAAGTCCATGCACCGGGAGAGGGGCCCGAGGGTGCTCTCCCGCATCTTCGTCAGGTCGTACCCGGTGAGCTCGTTGAAGGCCGGCATGACGAGGACCCGGGTAGGGGGGGTCTTCTCCCCTCCTGTGCCTCTCCCCCCATCGGTGTGCTTCCCCCTCCGGGCTCCCTTCATCTCCCGATTCCCACCCGCCTCCCCTTCCACCTCCCCTCTCCGGTTTCCTGCGATGCCCAGGCACTCCTCGTCCACCGGGGTGAGGAGGTAGGCGCGGTCCCGGAGGGCGCAGCCCACCTCGTCCCGGAGGGCGACCATGGGGTGGTGGTGCCCGATGACGAGGAGGTGGCCGAGGAGGGAGGGGTCGGGGTAGGTGTGGCCGTGGAGGTAGCCCACCCCGTCCACGAGAGCGCCCCGCATGGGGAGGAGCTCCCCGTCCCGGAGGAACCGCTCGATCCCCCCGTCATGGTTCCCCGGCACCACCCGGAGGGGCGCGCGGGACCGGATCTCCTCGAGGAGGACGGGGAGTTCCCGGTACTCCTGGCGCGTGGTGAGGGGGACCGAGTGCTTCACGTCCCCGAGGAGGAGGACGAGGTCGGGCTTCCCCGCATCGATGCATGCCGTGACCCGGCTGAGCCTCCCCGGACCCTGGCTCGGGATGTGGACCCCGTGGACGTCGAGGTCCGACTCGATCCCGATGTGGAGGTCAGCGATGACGAGGACCCGCATCGTGTTCTCGATGACGAGGGCGGGCCCCCCGGGGAGGAAGTGGAGGGCCATGGGGCTACGCCAGCCTGAGGGTGCCCTTCCGGGGCGCGTAGCACTCCCCCTCGTCCAGGAGCTCCTTCACCGCCCGGGTTCCCTCCTCGGGGCCGATACCCTGCCGCCCGAGCTCCGCAAGGACCTCCTCGAGGGGGACGGGCTCCTTCGGCCGGGCCGCGAGGAGGGCGAGGACGAGGGGCTTCGGGTCCGCCTGCACGGCCCCGGGCTTCCCTCCCGGTGCGGGGCCAACGGAGGCGATGGCGGTGTCGATCATGTCGGCCATCTCGCCGAGGAAGGACGGGGTGATCCGGTAGTGGGCGATGGCCCGGGAGAGGACGGGATCCTGCACGGTACCAACGAGGGCGGCACTCATTCCCTCGAGCCGGGTGAGGGTGGCCTCCGCGGTCGCGATGACCCAGCTGTCCCGCGCGACCCGGTCCACGACCGCGACGGCCTCGGGAAAGAGGATCACCCCCCGGGCGGGGGACCGTGCGGAAAGGACCGGCGAGGCGGTCGCCGCAAGGAAGGCCGGGGGCTCGATCTTCGCGAGGGCGCCGGTCACCTCCGGGCGGTGCCACCCGCTGGAGAGGGAGAAGGCCCCCGTCGGGTCGGCGACCCGGGCATGGAGGTAATCCCCGCCCCTCCCCTCCAGCTCGGTGAGGGCCCCGACGAGGGAGATCCTCCGGGGGACGAGACCGGTCGGGGTGACGAGGGCCGGCCGGTCACCCGCCCCGGCGGCCGGGACCACGAGGTCAGAACGGTTCAGCTCGCCTGCGAAGAGGTACTCCACCTTCTCCTCCATGCACCAGGACCTCGTTTACACCCGTGTCACCCGGTGAAGGGGGTCATCACCTGGACACTTTCTCCATGCGCATCTGAAAGTATTAATTTCCCATCACAATGATACCTGTAGACCGGGGAGACCGGCCCGGCGGAGGGCTGCCCGGCGGGGGTCCGGGGGACGCCCGCGAAGCCCTGCGCATCGATGTGCATAGATCTCTCCCCTCACGCCGCTTATACTTGATCGCCCGGGGGCCCTGCCCTGAGGAGACGGAGCCGCAGTATGGATCCAAACGAGGAGAACCACACCATCTGGATCGAGAAGTACCGCCCCGCGAAGCTCGCAGACATGGTGGGGCAGGAGGAGATCGTGGAGCGGCTCCAGTCGTACGTGAAGAGCGGCTCCATGCCTCACCTCCTCTTCACGGGGAGCGCAGGCGTGGGGAAGACCACGGCCGCGGTCGCCCTGGCGAAGGAGTTCTTCGGGGAGAGCTGGCACACGAACTTCCGGGAGCTGAATGCCTCCGACGAGCGGGGGATCGACGTGGTCCGGAACCAGATCAAGCAGTTCGCCCGGACCTCGCCCCTCGA
>JAJRCS010000033.1 GCA_028678815.1 Methanomicrobiales archaeon
GATGGGGGAGACCCTGACCCTGGCAAGCCAGAAGGGGGCATACACCCTCACCGATGAGGGCACGTACCTCGCCTTCAAGAGCAACCTCGCCCTCGCCCCCCTCGTTACCGAGGGAACGACCCTCCTGAACCGGTACAGCGTCATCGCCGTGAATCCCGCGAAGAACGCGAACGTGAACATCGTCGAGGCGGACCGGTTCACCAACTGGCTCATCTCTGACGAAGGGAAGGAGTTTGTCAAGGCCTACGGGGTGGACAAGTACGGGAAGAGCCTCTTTACCCCCCTCACGGAGAACGTCTGCGGGGGCGCCCCCTTCAACTGCGCCTGCACCGGGGACGTTTCCCCGGCCTAATCTTCTCTTTTTTTCCCGAGAGCGGTCCCTTCCGGATCTTTCCTTGAAATGCCCCTTCAGCAACTCCATGTTCCGGGTCCTGCATGAGTTTATGGGATTCCCCGCTCACCTGTCATGCAGGAAGCATGCAGGCCCTCACCATCGATGCCATCTTCGAGACCGCGATTCGGATCCTCATCGATCAGGACCAGAGCCTCGCGGTCGTCTTCACCCGGGATGCCATCAGCCTGAAGTTCCCCACCACGAGGAGGCTTGCCGAGTACCTGGAGATGCCCCACTACTATGTCCTCCCCTACTTCGCCATGATGGAGGAGCAGGCCCTCGTCACCCGGGCAGAACGGGTGGGGATCATGACCACCCCGGAGGGGACCCGGAAGATCCTGGAGATGATCGCGGCGGACCACCGGAAGGAAGCGGAGGAGCTCGTGGGAAGAGAGGTCTTTGCAGAACTCCTCGAAAGGGCAGGGAGAGGGTTTCCCCTGCATTCCGGCTGAAAAAAAGAGGGGCACCGCACCAGGGGCGGTGTGCCCTTCTTCAGCGTTTCTTCTGCTTCTTCTGCCCTTCCTTCTCGGCTTCCAGGTACACGACCTCGGCGTCAATGTCCTTTGCTATCGCCTCGATCTCGAACTTCCTGAAGTGGGTGCCCTCGATCTGGATCTGGCCACCCGTGACCGCGAGGATCCGGAACATGGGCTGCCTCACGCCTTCGCCCACCTTCTGCCGCTCCCGAACATAGATCTTCATGGGTCTTTGCTCCACCTGTATACCAGGTGGTATAAGAAAGGCTTTACCTGCCTTTAAATGTTATGCCTTCTCATTGATGTGCATGGCGCGGAGAAAGACGGAACGGATCGGGATCCGGAGCGGCCTCGAGGGGGAGACCCTCGTCCGGCACGGGCTCATGAAGAGGACGGCGAGGGGCGAGACCCTCCGCATCCTCCCGGAACTGAACGTGGTGAAGATCGGCGGCCACGCGGCCGTTGACTATGGGAAGAGAGTGATGCTGCCGCTCCTCGAGGAGATCGGTGAGCTCTCGAAGGAGCACCAGGTCCTCCTCGTCACCGGCGGCGGCGGGCGGGTGCGGCACCTCATGGAGATAGGCATCGACCTCGGGATGCCCACGGGGGTCCTCGCCGAGCTCTCCTCCAAGATCAGCGAGCAGAACGCCATCATGGTCTCCATCCTTCTCTCGAAGTACAACGGGGTGCGGATCCACACGGGTGACCTCCTGGATCTCCCCTCCCTCTTCAAGATGGGGATCCTCCCCGTGGTCCACGGGACGCCCCCCTACGGGCTCTACGAGCACCCGCCCCGGGTCGGCTCCATCCCCCCGCACCGGACGGACACGGGGGCCTTCCTCATGGCCGAGGCCCTCGGGGCGCGGTCCTGCATCATCGGGAAGAACGTCGACGGGCTCTTCACCGAGGACCCCGCGAAGAACCCCCGCGCCGAGTTCATCCCGGAGATCACCGCGGGGGAGCTCATGGGGATGGACATGGAGGACCTGGTCGTGGAGCGGATGACGGTCGAGCTCCTGCAGAGTGCCCTGAATATACACGAGATCCGGATCGTGAACTGCCACGTGCCGGGGAACATCGGGAAGGCCATCCGGGGGGAGAAGGTAGGAACGGTCATCCGGGCGAAGTGACCTGTAGATAGAATAAATTTAACTTATTCATTTTTTAATGAGTAATACTTACTGTTCCCTGTTGATCCTATGCCGAGCTTCTCAGACCGCAAGGCGGCATTCCTCTATACCGTTGCCCGGAGCCCGGGCGATTCCCTCATCGACCATGAGCAGCGCGTTGCCGTGGAGTCCCTCGGGGACCTCGCCATGTCGGGGAACCCGGATGCCCGGGAAGCGCTCCTCAGGCACCTCCGGTCTCCTGACCTCCATCCCCTTTTGAGGGAGATGGCGATGGCCGCGCTGGGCCCCGGGCCGGCCCGTTAAGCGCAGAAGGGCCAGCCGGGGCCGGGGGAACGGGTCCCTCGGGCGTGCAGGGAGACCGGGCCATCCCACCCTTCGCCGGCTCCGGGCAGGGTCCCCCCGCAGAAATCTTCAACAGTTCTCCCGCAGACGTTTTGGTATATGTGGCAGGAGCTCGAGGTCGGGGCCTGGGTCGCCTCCCGGAAGCAGAGTATGGAGGACGTGCGGGCGCAGGTCCAGGAGATCATCGGGAGGGTCCGGGCCGAGGGGGATACAGCCCTCCGGGCCCTCTCCCGGCACGTG
>JAJRCS010000037.1 GCA_028678815.1 Methanomicrobiales archaeon
AACCTGCGGGTGGTGGACGCGGTGAAGCAGATCCAGGGCAGCCTGGATATCGACGTCATCGCCGGGAACATCGCTACCCGGCAGGCGGCAGAGGACCTCGCCGGCCACGTGGACGGCCTGAAGGTCGGGATCGGCCCGGGCTCCATCTGCACGACCCGGATCGTGGCCGGGGTGGGGGTCCCCCAGGTCACCGCCGTCGCCGAGGTGGCCGAGGTGGCCCGCGCCCACGAGGTCCCGGTCATCGCCGACGGCGGCATCCGGTACTCGGGGGACATCGCAAAGGCCCTGGCCGCCGGGGCGGACAGCGTCATGATCGGCTCCCTCTTCGCCGGGACCGACGAGTCGCCGGGAAGGATCATCGTGATGAAGGGCCGCCGGTACAAGCAGTACCGGGGCATGGGTTCCCTCGGGGTGATGAGCAGCGGGGAGTCGAGCGACCGGTACTTCCAGAAGCGGTCGGGGGACATCGGGAAGACGAAGTTCGTCCCCGAGGGGGTGGAGGGGGTCACCCCCTATGCCGGCCCCATAGCCGAGGTGGCATACCTCCTCATCGGCGGCCTGAAGTCCGCCATGGGGTACGTGGGTGCGGCGACCATCGCCGAGATGCACGAGAAGGCCCGGTTCCGGCGCATCACCCCGGCCGGCCACCTGGAGAGCCACCCCCACAACATCCTCATCACCGACGAGGCACCCAACTACCGGATCTTCGAGTGACCCGCCGGGGGCCCCCGGATCTATTCTTTTATCTGGTTGCGACACTAACATAACGTTAGGATGCTCGACAGTGACGAGTACTCCCGGATCCTCGATGTCCTGGGGAACCGGAACCGGAGGCGGATCATCAGCCTCCTCCGGCAGAAGCCGTGCTTTGTCACCGAGCTCTCGGAGCGCCTCACCCTCTCCCCGAAGGCCCTCATCGAGCACCTCGCCCTCATGGAGCAGATGGAACTCCTGGGGAGCTACATGGACGAGCGGCGCCGGAAGTACTACTACCTGACCCGGGACATCTCGGTGATGGTGAGCTTCGGGGAACCGGAGAAGGGGTCCATCTCCGTGGCCGAGCAGGTGCCCGGGTGGAATAGCACCCTCACCATGGTCCGCCGGATGATGCGGGCGAGGGGGGAGCTCATCACCAACCTCGAGCAGCTCGACCAGGACATCCAGCAGAAGATCACCGACCTGGCCCGGCAGGGGGGCGACCTCCTCTCGGGGGAGGAGGAGCTGGACATCATCCTCGCCCTCTCCCACTCGGACCTCACCCTCGCGGAGATCCGGGAGTTCATGGACATGGACGCCGAGGTCGTGGCGGTCCTCCTCCGGGCCCTCGTGGAGAAGGGGATCGTGGAGAAGAAGGGGGCCCGGTACAGCCTCAGGGGGATCGATGGAGGCTGACAGCCACGACGAGATCGCATGGCTGATCGCGCGGCTCGTCGACGATCTCATGAGCGACGGAGGGTTCCCCCGGGGGGTCCGGGTCAACGGGTATGCCATCATCGCAGGGCTCGGGGGGATCCCCGCGGTGATCCGGATAACCCCGGAGGATCCCGGGAGGATGGCCTGCGAGGTGACGGAAGGGGAGAGGGAACTCTATATTACCGTGCCCCTCCAGGCCGGGTGCGGCGAGCCCTCCGTCACCCTCCAGCCCCTCCTCGCAGCGATCACCCTCGGCGGGGAGACCTCTGTCATAGACCTCCCCTGCCGGATCGACGCCGGCACCAGCTCGTGGCAGGTGCGGAACGGGGTCCTCGATATCAGCTGCCGGAAGGCCTAATCCTCTGCCGCACCGGCGAGAGCCGCCTCTTTACCGGCCTTCATGAACTGGTAC
Organism: Methanomicrobiales archaeon; assembly: GCA_028678815.1. GTDB lineage: Archaea > Halobacteriota > Methanomicrobia > Methanomicrobiales > JACTUA01 > JACTUA01. The sequence goes on from JAJRCS010000037.1 coordinate 1,826, forward strand.
CCGCAGTACCAGAGGAAGGGGATCCCGATGGGGATGGAGTAGCCCACCGGGCCGGAGAAGAGGATCCCGAACTGGACCATGGCCCAGAGGATGAAGAGGGCCCCCGCGGCGATGATGAGGGGCCCGGGGTAGGGGGCATGGGAAGGATTCTCAAGGACCTGCCAGGTGAGGACGAGGACGGCGGCCGCGACGAGGAGAACCGCCCCCGCGAGCCAGATGTACGTGGCGACCGCGGTCTTCCCGAGGGAACTTCCCACCACTCCCATCGAGATGAACTCGAGCTCCCTTACGACCGTGATGATGCTCGGTGTGATGAAGGTGGTGATTTCACCGCTGGGCATGGCTATTGACTGGAACACCAGCTGGATCCTGAACAGCGGGAAGCGAAATCCGATGGCGATGTAATCCCCGATCACGAAGAAGGACTGGGGCACCAGGAAGAGAAGCACAAGGATGAGGAGGGACCAGCGGGGTTTCTCGAACATGAACAGGGGAGTGTTTGGGTGAGCCCCTCATCATGCTATCTTATATTCTCCCGTGGCGATGCCGGTTCAGGATGCCGCTCTCCCCCTCGTACCTCGCCCTCGCAGGGACCGGTGAGCTCGCGAACCGGATCGAGGCTGCCTGCGCCCTGCTCGCGGACTGCGGCGTCTGCCCCCGGCACTGCGGCGTGGACCGGACAGCCGGGGAGCTGGGATACTGCCGGGGTGGGCTCCTCCCCCGGGTCTCGAGCGCCGGCCCCCACTTCGGCGAGGAACCGCCCCTCGTGGGGAGGTCCGGCTCGGGGACCATTTTTCTCGCTGGCTGCAACCTGCGGTGCGCCTTCTGCCAGAACTACGGCATCTCCCAGTGCTATCACGGCGAGGAGGTCTCCCCCGACCGCCTTGCCCGGCAGATGCTCGCTCTCCAGGCCTCGGGATGCCACAACCTCAACTTCGTCACCCCCACCCACTTCGTCCCCCAGATCCTCGCCGCCGTCGGGATTGCCGTCCCCCTCGGCCTCTCCGTCCCTCTCGTCTACAATTGCGGCGGGTACGACCTGCCTGAGACCATCCGGCTCCTCGATGGTATTTTCGACATCTACATGCCCGACGCCAAGT
>JAJRCS010000059.1 GCA_028678815.1 Methanomicrobiales archaeon
ATGGCCGGCCAGGCCCCCTGCGACCCCCAGAGGAGGGCAAAGGCGAGGACGTACGTGCCGGGACCGGGAATCCTCCAGAGGAGGAGGGAGCCCGCGGTGATGAGCCCGAAGGAGAGCATCGCCGTGTTCCGGGGGTTCAGCCGGTCGGTGAGGGCGCCGAAGAGGGGCCGGCCCCCGCCGTTCGCGAGGGCGAAGAAGGCCACCAGCAGGGAGGCCGCCCCGGACTCGAGCCCGATGGCCTCGATCCCCACGGGCACGGCGATGGAGACCGCCATGAGCCCCGCGGCACAGGCGATGAAGAAGGAGATCCAGAGCCCGTAGAAGGCAGGTGTCCGGACCATCTCCGCCCGGGTGCACTCCCCGGAGCCGCACCGGATGGCGGGGCCGGGGGGCGGTGCCCACCCGGCAGGTCTCCACCCCGTTGGGGGCAGGCGGAGGGGGATGGCGAGGAGCGGGATGAGGACGAGGAAGGCCATCCCGAAGATCCGGAAGGTGGGCATCACCCCGTACCTGTCCAGGAGGACGGCGGCGAGGGCTCCCGTGAGGAGCGCCGAGATGCCGAACCCGAGGAGGGTGAGGCCGAGGGCGGTCCCCCGCCGGTCGGGGAACCAGCGGGCAGCGAGGGTAAGGGGCACCCCGTAGGCAATCCCGACCCCGATCCCGCCGATCACCCCGAAGGCGAGGGCAAGGGACACGGGGGTGGGCGCGATGGAGGCGAGGATCCATCCCATGCCGGTCAGGATACCGCCGAGGACGGTCATGCGCCGGGGGCCGAGGGTCTCGATGGAGCTCCCGGAGAGGGGCATGGCCACGGCGAAGGCGGCCAGGAAGAGGGAGAAGGGGAGGAGGGCCCCGCCCGGGCCCACCGGCTCCCCCGCTGCGGTGAAGTGGGCTGCCAGGGGCCCGAGGAAGACGCTCCAGGCATAGATGCTCCCCAGGGCGAGGTTGATGGCGAGGCCGAGGGCTATGAGGACCCACCTGCCCCGTTCGGGGGCCATCCCCAGGAGGGTCAGCCCCTCCCGGCCCGTCTGCTCCGGTTCGCCGTTCATACGAGGGTGAAATGCAGTTTGGAGGCGATCAACGATGGCTTCAGTCCATATCTGCCAGGATGCAGAAGAATGGCGAAGAAATTACCGCTTAATAATGGAGGGCCGCTTCCCTACGGTTACGGCACACCCTCCGAGGAGAGCATGATGCGTACCTGCCGGGTATCGTGGAACCAGGTACATCGGGAGGTGATGGATCCTCCAATTATAAATAATTAATCATGAACAATACGGCTGCGGGGGGACCGCCCTCATTCCCGTGTTCCAAAACTTGATAATGTGTGCAGGAGTCTTTCCTATGAAAAGGGGAAGAGATCCATGACCGAGACCATCCCGTATGAGGTGACCGGGCACCTGGGCGAGGTGGAGCTCAGGCGCTACCCTGCCATCCTCCTCGTCAGCGTCCAGGGCCTGGAGGAGAACGAGGCCTTCTGGGTGCTCTTCCGGTATATCTCCGGGAACAACCAGCCCGGGAAGAAGGTACCCATGACCGCGCCGGTTATCACTCCTGAGAAGATCGCCATGACCGCTCCCGTCATATCCGGCACGGCGGGTATGTCCTTTGTCCTGCCTGCCTCGTACACGAGGGATGAGGTCCCCGAGCCCATCGACACCCGGGCATCCATCTCGGAGGTCCCGGCGCGGGAGATCGCGGTGATCCGGTTCAGCGGCCGGGCTTCCCCCGCCGATGTTGCATCTGTCCGCGAAAGGCTTCTCGAAGCCCTCAGGGAGAAGGGCATAAGCACGGTGGGAGAACCTTTCCTCATGCGGTACAATGCACCCTTCACCCCCGGCTTCCTCCGCCGGAACGAAGTCGGGGTGGAGATCCGGCGATAGCCGGGCGGCTTTCCCGTCCCTCCTTCCCGCTGCTCAAAATAACAACGGTTATATTTCCACGGTTCTACATGGTACCTCACTGTCATGCCATGACATGGCAGCCCCCATGCACTGCATGGCATTTCTGCGCAAGAGGAACAGGCATGAAACACGGAAGGATAGTAACCCTCCTCCTCGCCGCGCTGGTCCTCACCTCGGTGCTCCTCGCCGGGTGCTCCCAGCAGCAGGCTACCTCCTCCAAGGAGATCAAGATCGGCGTCGTCGCCTCCATGACGGGATCGGCGTCGACCACGGGAAAGGACATCTGGCAGTCGGCGGTCATCGCGGCCGATGAGATCAACGCGAAGGGCGGGGTCTCGGTGGGAGGTACGAAGCTCCCCATCCGGGTGATCCTCGGTGACGACGAGTCCACCCGGGAAGGCGGTATAAAAGCGGTGACCAAGCTCATCACCGATGACCAGGTGGATGTCCTGACCGGCGGCTTCTCGAGCGCCGTCACCTCAGCCCACCAGGGGATCGTCTCCCAGTACAAGGTGCCCTACATCGTCACCGGTGCCTCGAGCCCCATCATCACCCGGAGGACCGACATCGACACGAGTACCACGTTCCACCACTGCCCCACCACCGACGATTACGGGGAGCAGACGACCCTCTTCGTGGACGATGAGATCCGGTCCGCGGTATACTCGAAGTTCGGCTTCCCGGCTGACCGGCCCCTGCGCATGGCCATCATCTACCAGGACAGCCCCTACGGGAAGGGGGTGCTCTCTGCGGTGAACAAGACCATCCAATCAAAGAACCTGAACATGGAGATCGTCGCCGAGCAGACCTTCAAGATGGGGGAGAGCGACTTCCGGACGGCCCTTACCGCCGTCAAGGCTGCGGGCCCCGACGTGGTCTACCCGGTCGCCTTCCTGAACGAGCAGATCCCCCTCGTCACCCAGGGGCGCCGGGATGTCGGCCTGAACACCATCTACCTCTCGGTGGAGTGCAACGATGACCCGGACTACTACAAGGGAGTCGGGACCTATGGCGAGTACTCCATCATGGAGAGCCGGTTCTCCCCCTATACCATGCCGAAGGGCGAGGCCCTGACGACGCAGGACTTCAAGAACGCGTATCAGGCCAAGTGGGGAGGTTTCCCCGGCATGATGGGTGCTTCCACCTATGAAGGGGTGTACATCGCGGCACGGGCTATCCAGGATGCCGGCACCCTGGACAAGGCCGCGGTGACGAGTGCCATCCAGAAGGTCACCATCTCCCAGATGGTGGAGGCCATGCAGAACGGGCAGATCACCTTCACCCCCGACTACCGGGAGAGCAAGTTCAAGCTCTACATGGAGCAGCTCTACATGGACCCCACGGTGAACGAACCGAGGCCGAAGATCGTCTGGCCCGCGAGCCTCAAGGAGACGGACTTCGTCCTCCCCGACTGGTACGAGCCGGGGAACAGGTAATATCCCTTTTTTTACCGGAACGTGCAAGGCTCTTCCATGACCGGCGAGGTTGAGATCCTGCTCCAGATCCTCTTCTGGGGAGCCTATGCCGGGTGCATCTACATCCTCCTCGCCACCGGCCTGAACCTCATCTTCGGCGTGATGAAGATCGTGAACTTCGCCCACGGCGAGCTCCTCATGCTCGGGGCGTACGTCACCGCCACCATCTTCTTCCTCACCGGCCTCAATCCCTACGGGATCATCCTCGCCTCCATGGCGACCCTCGCCCTCGTGGGTACCGCGATTGAGCGGCTCGGCTTCCGGCCCATCCTCGGGACCGGGAAGCTGAACGAGATCTTCCTCTCCCTGGGCCTCATCTACATCATCCAGAACAGCGC
>JAJRCS010000071.1 GCA_028678815.1 Methanomicrobiales archaeon
AGATTGCGGCTGGCGCCAGGACAATGCCAATCCCGATGAAGATCAGGAAGGCTCCGATAAGAAGCGTCGTCACGTTCGCGCCTCCCGGTTGCGGGCACTCCCCCTCGCGAGGTTTCAGAACGAGGGGAAGCAGTTCCGAGCCGACGAATCCGAGCCCGAGCCCGATAAAGAAACCGGATCCCAGGTGATCGACGAGCAGTCCCACGCCAAGGCCAATCAGGATAAAGGCAGGAATGATGAATCCGGAGTTCCGGTGTTCCCCGGGTTCCGTCAGCCCGCTCTTCATTTCTATCCGCTTTGCGTCCGTGATTTCAGCACAACTGTCTGCTTTCATGGTTCACACCTCATGAACTCTAATAAAAAAGGCAGGCAGCGATGTTATGAATTGAGCCATACATGTATGGCCATATATTATATCATGTCCCCGGGCACCAGATCGGGTCATGAAGAAGATGACGGTCAGGCTTTCCGCGGATATCTTCGATTACTGCAAATCCTTTGGCCAGGTCATCGAAAGATTCGAGGTGATCTCGCTCTTCAACATGGTTGACGACATGCACAGCGAAGTATGTAAATTTACCATCAGGGAAGGGATCCCGGTCGATCAGATCAAATGCAATTATGTCTCGAATCTCATCGTGCTTCAGAACAGGGGCCGTGAATATACCTGTCTTGTCAAGGGAACATTTTCCGATGATATTACCAGGTTTCTCCGCACCTATGGATCAAAGTTCGAGCACCCGATTGTCTTCGAGAACGACTGCCTGACATTCAACATGGTCGGGGACCCGGAGGACTTCAGCACGTTCGTTAAAGATGCCGCTGAAAAAGGGTGGGGGCTCGAGATTCTTTCAGTCTGCGATTACAATCCCCATGTCAACGGGATTTTTGACGTCCTTACTCCCAGACAAAAGAAGATTTTGCTGGAATCGTACCGCCAGGGATTTTTCGATCATCCCCGGAGGATAAACGCCGGCGAACTTGCAGAGAAGATGGGCATGCACAAGACCACGCTGCTCGAACACATCCACAAGGCGGAGAAACGGCTCATCGGGCATATCCTTGAACAGGTTGCATGATATACCCGATTCATTATTCTCCACATCCGAAACCGTGATTGCCGGTCATTCATCCCGCAGCATACATCGCCCCGAGGCTCTGGATCCCTGGTTTCGCTATTTTCAGCATGCAGAGAAGGTTTTCAGGCAGAATCGCAATTCGCGCGTCCGCAGAAGCGGCAACTTAACCGAATTTTCCTGCAGATCTGCGTTGATAAACCATATTAACAATCCAGTTCGACGTATAGGTATGGAAGCGTCCCGGGAGATCGAGCTCGAGGGGCATATCATCGACTCGGGCATCATGACCCAGGTCTTCGACCGGATCATGGACATGGAGGGGAACTTCGAGATCCTGGAGTTCGACGTGGGCAAGCGGAAGACCGATCCCTCGTACGCGAAGCTCCGGGTCAAGGCCCGGGACGAGACGAAGCTCGGGCTCATCCTCTCCGAGCTCCACCGGTTCGGGGCGCGGCCCGTGGAGATCGCGGACTGCAACCTGGTCCCCGCCGAGGGGAACCGGATCGCCCCCCGGGACTTCTACTCGACCACGAACCACCCCACCTTCATCCGGTACGGGGGGGAGTGGATCCCCGTGGAGGAGATGAAGATGGACAGCCTCGTGGTCTTTGACAGGGAGACCAGGAAGGCCGTCTGCAAGACCCTCTCGAAGCTCCTCGCGGGGGACCTCGTCGTCGTCGGGGAGGAGGGGGTGAAGGTGGTCCCCCCGGCCCGGCCGAGGAAGCAGTCCCTCTTCGAGTTCATGCACGGGACGGTGTCGCCGGAGCGGCCGAGCGAGGCCATCATCGCCCAGATAGCAAAGGAGATGATCGAGCTCAAGAAGAAGGACGGGAAGATCATCCTGGTCGGGGGGCCTGCCATCATCCACACCGGGGCCTCCGCCTCCCTGGCAAAGCTCATCCGGATGGGGTACGTGGACGCCCTCTTTGCAGGGAACGCCCTCGCCGCCCATGACATCGAGTACAGCCTCGTGGGAACCTCCCTGGGGATGGACCTCACCACGGGAAAGCCGGTGATAGGCGGCCACTGTCACCACCTCCAGGCCATCAGCGAGGTGATCCGGGCGGGATCCATCCGGGAGGCCGTGGAGAAGGGCGTCGTGAAGAGCGGGGTCATGTACGAGTGCGTGAAGAAGGGGATCCCCTATGTCCTCGCCGGGTCCATCCGGGACGACGGGCCCCTCCCCGATGTCATCACCGACGTCATCGAGGCCCAGGACGCCATGCGGGAGGAGCTGAAGGGCTGCGGCATGGTCCTCATGGTGGCGACCCTCCTCCACTCCATCGCCGTGGGGAACTGCCTCCCCTCGCAGGTGAAGACCGTCTGCGTGGACATCAACCCCACCTCGGTGACGAAGCTCATGGACCGGGGAACCCAGCAGGTCATCGGGGTCGTCTCGGACGCGGGGACCTTCCTCCCGCTCCTTGCGAAGCAGATCGAGATCCAGTCCGGAGAAACCACCAGATAGGGCAGCCGCTAGAGGGGCATGCACCAGGGGCGCTCCGCCCCGAGGACGAGTTCCCACTCCTCCTTGCAGCCGCAGTCCACGGCGAGAAGCGCCTCGAGGAGGGACCGGTCGCCCGAGAGGCTGTAGTCCTCTATCCCCCGCACGAGCTCCCCGTCGCAGGTGCCGCAGTTGTGGGGCCCGCGGGCGGTGCCCCCGCCGACCGGGTCGCAGATGAGGGGCGCCTCCGCCCGGGAGAGGGCGAGGATCACCGACCAGAGGTACGGCGGCCGGTAGGCCCCGGCCCGCCAGAGGCGTTCCACCCCGGTCCCCTTCTGGACGGTGCAGGGGTTGAGGGAGATGGCATCGGCATGGGGGTGGGCGTCCCTGACCGAGCGGACCACGTCCTCCAGGGCCTCCCGCTCGGTGAGGTAGGGCGGTTTCTGGAGGAGGTAGGCCTTCACCCCCGCCCCGGCATGGCGGGCGGTGCGGGAGGCGGCGATGAAGTCCCCGAAGCTGAACCCCTTGTCGATGCACTTCTCCCGGATGGTGTCATCCGAGGTCTCGAGGCCGATGGCCACGGAGAAGGAGACCTGCCCGGTCCCGGGGTCCAGGTCCTGCAGGCACTCCCCGATGGCGCCTTCGGTGACGAACTCCGGCCTCGTCTCGGCGATGACCTCCTTTCCCCGGAAGGCCTGGAGGACCGCCCTCCTCGCGCCGGGGGGCACCTCCCGGGGGTCCAGGAAGGACCCGGAGGTGAAGATCTTCGCGACGTCGAACTCCTGCCCCGCGAACCGCTCGTCGATCCAGGCGAGCTGGCCCCGGATGAGCTCCGCGAGCTCCTCCTCG
>JAJRCS010000118.1 GCA_028678815.1 Methanomicrobiales archaeon
GCCTTCACCTCCATCGTCGAGGAGGAGATCATACGGTCCCTCGGCTTTGCGGAGATGGTCTTCCCCAAGCTGGACACCTGGGACGTCCTCTCCCGGTCAGGGCACGCGAAGGGGGTCTACCCCGAGATCTACTATGTCTGCACCCCGAAGACCCGGGATCCCGCCTTCTGGGAGGACGTGGCAGACTACTTCAAGGTCACCGGGGAGGTCCCCGTGGAGATGCTCCGGGACCGGATCGACGGGCCCATCGGGGCGCTCTGCTATGCCCAGTGCCCCTCCTTCTGGCCCTTCGTCCAGGGGAGGACCATGGCAAACGCATCCCTCCCCGTGAAGATCTTCGACCGGAGCGGCACGTCGCACCGGTACGAGAGCGGGGGCATCCACGGGATCGAGCGGGTGGACGAGTTCCACCGGATCGAGATCGTCTGGTTCGGCACCGTGGAGCAGACGACGAAGCTCGCCGAGGATCTCCACCGGGCCTACACCCGGGTCTTCAACGAGATCCTCGGGCTCGAGTGGCGGTGCGCGAAGGTGACCCCCTGGTTCATGGCCCAGGAGGGGATGGTGGGGGCCTGCGGGTGCGAGTCCGTGGGCACCACCGACTACGAGGCGTTCCTCCCGTACAGCGGGGCATGGCTCGAGTTCCAGAACGTCTCGGTGAACGGCGACAAGTACCCGAAAGGGTTCAACGTAAAGATCCAGAGCGGGGAGGAGTGCTGGTCCGGCTGCTCGGGCATCGGCCTCGAGCGGTGGACCGCGGCCTTCCTCGCCCAGAAGGGCTTCGACCCCGCGGGGTGGCCCGAGCAGGTTGTACAGCGCGTGGGAACAATGAACGAGGTATTCAGATTCCTGTGAAGGAGAAGTGAAGCATATGGTAAAGAAGAGTCAGATCGGAAGAAAGGTCGAGGGCTGGAAGGCCAAGGCCTGGTACAGGATCCATGTCCCCGAGGTCTTCGGGAAGAACTACATCGGCGATACCATCTCGAGCGATCCCGCCACCGTCATGGGCCGGATCCTCCAGACGACCCTCGGCGAGATCATCCAGGACTACACGAAGCAGCACATCAAGATCCGGGTGAAGGTGACCTCGGTCGCCGGCGATGCCGCCTACACGGAGTTCGTGGGGCACGAGCTGACCCGGGACTACATGCGGTCCATGGTGAAGCGGCGCACCTCGCGCATCGACACCATCCTCCCCGTCACGACCAAGGACGGGAAGGTCCTCCGGATCACCATGACCTGCCTCACCCTCACGAGGGCGAACCTCTCGCAGGTGCATGCCATCCGGTCCGCCATGACCCAGTTCCTCCAGTCGTACGCGGCCCAGCGGGAGTTCCCCGCCTTCGTGAAGGATATGGTCTCCGGGGAGGTCACGAAGGAGCTCTTCAAGCTCGTGAAGCCCATCTACCCGGTCCGCCGGGTGGAGATCATCAAGTCCCGGGTGGAGGGCGAGGCAAAGGCCGGGGCCCCGGCCCCTGCCCAGATCCCGGAACCGGCCGGGGAGAAGCCGGCAGCGGCACCATCGGTACCGGCACCCGAGCCGAAGCCGGAAGAGAAGGCCGGGGCCCCTGCCCCGGCACCGGCTGCCTGACATCCCTTTTCACAGGAATCGGGGGGAGTTCCCCCCGTTCCCACGAGCACCTTTTTTCTGGCGTTCCAGATCACCACGCAAGGCCTTCCCCCCATCCCGTGCCCCAGTTTCCCCCGAGGGCAATGGGTGGGTGGCGGGGGAGGGGGGTGGGTGCAGGTCCGGCGGAGCCAGGGGGATGCCTGGCGGGAACAGACCAAGCAGGGTAATGAAGGAGGAGAGGAAACACTCTCTCATGACTGCGGGGAGAGTGCTCCTCCTGGTCCTGGACGGCATCTCCGACCGGCCCTGCCCTGAGCTCGGGGGGAAGACCCCCCTCGAGGCCGCGGAGACCCCCGTCCTGGACCGGCTGGCCCGCGAGGGCATCTGCGGCATCATGGACCCCATCGGGCCGGGCATCCGGCCGGGCTCGGACACGGCCCACCTCTCCCTCCTCGGCTACCCGCCGGAGGAGTACTACACCGGCCGCGGGCCCCTCGAGGCCGAGGGATGCGGGATCCACATGGAGCCCGGGATGATCGGCTTCCGGGCCAACTTCGCGACCCTCGACCGGGACGGGAGGGTCTCGGACCGGCGGGCCGGCCGGATCCACGGGACCGCCCCCCTCTGCGATGCCATCGAGGAGGGGGTACACCTGAAGAACGGGATCGGCTTCCGATTCCGGCCGGGGGCCGGGCACCGGGCCGCCCTGGCCCTCCAGGGGAAGGGCCTCGGGCACTGCGTCTCGTCCAACGACCCGAAGGCCGAGGGGATCGCCCCACCACAGGTGAAACCCCTCACGAAGGAGGTGAAGGACCGGCGGACCGCGGCGGCCTGCAACGACTTCCTCCGGCAGTCCGGGGAGATCCTCGGGGAACACCCGCTGAACCGGGCCCGGGAACGGGACGGCCTCCCGGCGGCGAACACCGTCCTCATCCGGGGGGCAGGGGAGATGGGCCGGTACGAGCCCTTCGCCGACCGGTACCACATGAAGGGAGGCGTGATTGCCGCTGCGACCCTCATCACGGGGATCGGGAGGGCCGTCGGGCTCGAGAGCGTCCCGGTCCCGGGCATCACGGGCTCGGCCGATACCAACCTCGCCGGCAAGGTGGAGACCGCCATCGCCGAGCTGGGGAGGAGGG
>JAJRCS010000014.1 GCA_028678815.1 Methanomicrobiales archaeon
GGGTTCGAAAACCTGATGGTTTTCTCATCCGCCGCCACCGCCTATGGCGGGGCGGCAGGTTCATCAGAACCCGACCTGAAGCAACCCGCCGTCAGGCGGGGTGCGACCTGGGAGGGTTCGAAAACCTGATGGTTTTCTCATCCGCCGCCACCGCCTATGGCGGGGCGGCAGGTTCATCAGAGGGAGGTTTCGTCAGAAACCGACCTCGAGCGACGACGACCATTCCCAGGGGGAATGGGAGTGCCGCGACGAAGTCGCGGGTAAGTCGCGAAGAAACCGACCTGGAGCAACCCGCCATCAGGCGGGGTGCGGTTGGCCCGACCCGGGCGGGATCCCGGTTCACATGAGGGTGTTGAAGACCACGAGGGCGATGATGAGGAGGATGCAGCTGTGCTTCACGCCGGCGTTCAGGGATCCCTCGCCCATGTACCCGGCGAGGAGCCCCGAGAAGAGCGCCTGGACGAGGCAGGCATGGTAGACGAGGATTGCGAAGGTCTCGCCGCTCACCACCTTGGCCCCGGCGACCCCCTGCATGGCGGCCATCTGCCCGCTCTGTCCGACGAGGAGGGGGAGGAACATGGTGAGGATGACCCCGATGACGAAGAGGAAGACCCCGAAGGCGAGGTAGACGATGACGAGGTAGATGAGCATCGAGGTGGTCCGTTCCCGCTTCAGCACCTCGTTCATCCGGGCATCGCTCGCGGCGATGGCGAGGATCTCCCCGATATCGCCGCTCATGTAGCTCGCCTTCGTGATGAGGGTGACCGTCCGGGCGATGGCGGGGGTCCGGATCCGGTGTTCGAACCGGACGAGGGCATCCTCGATGTTCGCCCCCCAGTCCAGGTCCTTCTTGATCCTCTTGATCTCGTACGAGAGGACGCCGAGGTTGGTCCGGACCATGAGGGCGAGCCCCTGGGCGATGGTGAGGCCGATCTCGTTGATGCCGGCCATCCGGTCGAGGAACTCGGGGATGGCCGACTCGATCCCCATCACCTTCCGCTTCCAGAGCTGGTGGAAGATGGCATAGGGGACGAGGACGATAAGGCCCGCGATGACGATGTGGTCATCGAGGATCAGGACCTTCGTCTCCAGGGTGAGGTAGGCGGGGACCGAGAGGAAGGAGAAGAGGGCGTACAGGATCGCCACGGGGATGGTGACATAGAAGGTCCGGTCGGGGATGAGGATGAAGGCTGCAAAGGGGTTCCGCAGGAAGTCCCGGAACTTCCGGATCCGGTCGTAATACTTGAGCTGGGCGAAGGCCGCCTCCTCCCCCGCCTTCTTGGTCACCTTCACGTCGGCGAAGACCTCGAGGACCTTGGTCTTGATGTACCGCTCCACCCCCTCCACCTTCTCCGAGATCATGGAGAGGAAGACGATGAAGAGGACGGAGCCGATGGGAATGAGGCCGTAGCAGACCACCGCGAGGGTGGTGAGGCCCATCCCCCCGATGAGCCCCATGACGATCATGATGATGATGAGGAAGAGGGGCCCGGCCACGAAGAGGGTGACATAGGTCTCTGCCACGAACTCGAGGGTCGCGATGAACTGCTTCAGCTCGAACCTCGCCTCCTCCTGGTAGATCTTGACCCTGCCGGAGAAGAACTCCCCCATGGAGGCGCCGCTGTCGATGACCGAGAGGAGGTCCTGGAGGAAGTCCCGGAACTTCTCCGAGGGGGTCGTCTCGGCGAGGTGCTTGATGGCCGTGATGAGGTCATAGCCAAAGTACTCCGTGTCCCGCATGAACTGCCGGAACTCAACGGCCACCTCCCCGAAGATGCTCGCGTTCTCGGCGAGGGATGCGAAGATGGTGGAGAGCTCCGCGCCCCCCCGCTGCATGGCGTACATGTAAGCGACGGCGTTGTGGAGGGAGAGGTTGATCCTCGTGGCCCGGTGCCCCTTGAGGAGGCCGGGAAAGCTGACCATCACCTGGTAGCCGAGGATGGCGCCGGCGATGAAGGCGACCACGGTGAAGGTGAGCCGGAAGAGGAGGACGGGGACGTACTGGGGGAAGACCCGGCTGATCCCGAAGATGTCGTAGATGGTGGTGGAAACCTCAAGGGTCGCCACGGCATCGGCGGTGATGTACCCCGCGAGGGCGCAGAAGATCCCGGAGAAGAGGGTGATGACGTACGTCTGGAAGAGGTAGTGCTCGATGGTGACCCCGGACCGGGCCGAGATGAGGTCGTCATGGAGCGTGGCATAGTTGTCCCGGCGGGAGCGGATCCAGGTGGAGAGGGAGGCCTTCGCGTTCATCCGGTCAGCCTGCCCAGGTCGGCCAGGTTCGCCATGACCTCGTCGGGCTTGATGGCATAGGAATGGAAGATCCGGGAAACAGCGATGTAGTCCTTCACGCCCTGCTCCCTCATGGCGAGGAGGATCTTCCCCCTGTTGAGGATCTCGTTCTGGAGCTCATCCGTGGTCCACCCCCGGGAGGCCATGATCTCGTTGTACACCTGGGACCGGCCCGAGAAGCTGAAGGTGTCGGTCACCGGGTCGTAGGAGAAGACGGTGTTCACCTGGATGTTCTGGGTCGCCTGGTCGAGGCCCATGATCTCCACGATCTCCTGGCACCTCCGCACCCGCTCCGCACCCCGGTAGATGAGGGCCTGGATGGCGACGATGTCCAGGGCCTGGAGCATGTTCCGGGGCACCGAGAGGGGCTCGTTCTCGAGCCGGTGGACGGCGGCGTCCACGTCTGCGGCGTGGAGGGAGGAGAAGGTGGTGTGACCCGTGTTCATGGCCTGGAAGAGGGTCTGGGCCTCCGCGCCCCTCACCTCCCCCACGATGAGGTACTCGGGCCGCTGCCGCATGGCGGCCTTGAGGAGGTCGAACATGGTGATGGAGCCGGCGGCGGCATCGGTGGCGGCGTCCCGGGTGACCGATGCGATCCAGTTGTCATGGTAGAGGGTGATCTCCCGGGTGTCCTCGATGGAGACCACCTTCGCGAGGGGCGGGATGAAGTGGGAGACGGCGTTCAGGGAGGTGGTCTTCCCCGAGGCGGTCCCCCCGATAAAGAGGAGGCTCTTGTTGTTCTCGATGGCGAGCCAGAAGTAGACCATGGCGTCCACGGGGAAGGTCCCCCTCTCCAGGAGCTCCACGGGGGTGAAGGGCTCCTCCCGGAACTTCCGGATGGAGAAGGAGGTCCCCCGGCTCGTGACCACGGTGGAGAAGGTGAGCTGGAGCCGGGACCCGTCCGGGAGGGTGGCATCGAGGATTGGGGACCCGACGGAGATGTGCTTCCCCGAGCGCTGGGCGAGGGTGATGGCGAGGGAGTTCAGGGGCTCCTCCTCGAAGACGATGTTCGTCTTCACGTTATGGAACCTGCGGTGGTAGAGGAAGATGGGGATCTTCGTCCCGTCGCAGGAGATATCCTCGATCTGGGGGTCCTTCATGAGGGCATCGATCCGGGACCAGCCGAGGAAGTTCCGGACCAGGTAGTACTGGAGCCGGAAGAGGGAGGGCTGGTCCAGCCTGACCCCGTACTCCCCGAGGAGTTCCTCCACGAGGGAGAGGAGGATCTGCTTCTTCTCCCCGTGGATCTCCTCCTCGTTCAGGAGAAGGACGTCCCGGAGGTCCTCGTAGAGCCGCTCGAGGAGCTCGTACTCGAAGGGGGAGAGGGGGGGCTCGAAGAGGACGTACTCGTTCTGGTGCGTCTTCTCGTTGAGGGCGATGCAGACGAGGGAGAGGCCGCGCTCGATCCAGTAGACGTCCACCACCTCGAAGCCCGGCGGCAGGTCGGGGGTCACGAGGATGCCGTGCCTGTCGGGGTTGTAGAGTTTCTCGCTCTCCCGGATCGCCCCGAGTTTCTTGCCGAAGAGATGATAGGCGTCCTTGAGCCGCAGGCGCTGCAATACCTCTGGAAGCTGCATGACCGGATCCCGCACGCGGGGGGGAAGGGAGCCGTCTCCCCCGAGACCAATAAACATTTTGTCTATACGCTATAAATATTTTCTCTTTGAAGCTTCTAATAACCTCGACTTTGATTATTTTTTAGCGCAATCTTTTAATGCTTTGGGGGAAAATACCCTACTGTCCTATGGCAGTACAGGCGCCCGGGAGGATGCCGACCGGCATCAGCTCCCTTGATCCAGTGCTGGACGGCGGGGTCCCCCCGGGGTCCGTCGTCCTCCTCGAGGGGGAGATCGGGGCCGGCAGCCAGGAGTTCGTCTACACCTCCCTCATTTACCTCTCCATGCTCAGGCAGAGGGGGGAGAGCGGCCCGGGCGCGAGGGTCCCCGATTCCATCAGCTACATCACCTTCACGCGGCTCCGGGAGGATATCCTCAAGGAGATCACCCTCTCCTTTGCCCCCAACCTGGTCCAGAACGTGAACGGCACCCTCTCCTTCACCGACCTCTCCACCCACTACTTCGACTCGAGCGTGGTACCCTCGGACTGGTACTGCGTCGACGGGAGCGATGAGTGCGAGAAGAAGAGGACCGCGAGCCCGGAGAAGATCCTCTCCGATCTCTCCGGCCATATCGCAAACCCCGGG
>JAJRCS010000218.1 GCA_028678815.1 Methanomicrobiales archaeon
CGAGTTCCCGCACCCGGGCCGGGTCCTCCACCACGAGGACATCCGCGCCGCTCTCGATGGCGGTGGTTGCGATCTCCTTCTTCCAGGGACGGACGTCAACCCAGAGCTCCTTCATAGCATCCCCATGGCCTCATCCGGGTCCAGGTTCTTGTGGACGACCCTCGTGATGGCCTGGACGAACTTCGTGGTGTTCTTCCTCTGGAAGGCGTTCCGGCCCATGCAGACCCCCGCCCCGCCGGCCTTCACCGAGTCCCGGATGATCTTCAGGGTCTCGTGGTCACCGGCCTTCTCGCCGCCGGCGATCATGACCGGGACGGAGCAGGCCTCGACGATCTTCCTGAAGGACTCCGGATCGCCCGGGTAATTCGTCTTGATGAAGTCGGCCCCGAGTTCCTCGGCCACCCTGACGCAGTGGCCGATGGCCTGCGGGGAGGTGCTGTCCACGTTCTTCCCCCTCGGGTAGATCATGATGAGGAGCGGCATCCCCCACCGGGTGCAGGCCTTCGAGATCTCCCCCGCCGACTCGATCATCCGGGACTCGTTCGGCGCGCCGAGGTTCACGTGGATGGAGACGGCGTCGGCCCCGAGGGTGATGGCCTCCTCCACGGTGCAGACGATGACCTTGTCGTTCGGGTCAGGATTCATGCTCGTGGATCCCGAGAGGTGGACGATGAGGCCGATGTCCCGGCCGTGCTTCCGGTGGCCGGCCTTCACCATCCCCTTGTGCAGGATGATGGCGTTCGCGCCCCCCTTCGCCACGTCGGTGATGACGTTCGTCATGTTCGTGAGTCCCTCGATCTGCCCCAGGGAGAAGCCGTGGTCCATCGGTATGATGACGCTCCTCCTCGTGTTCCGGTTGATGATCCGCTCGATCCGGATCTCCTTCCCGATCATTTCGCTCTCCTCCTTCCCTCATCTTTCATGATTTCCAGTGCTTCTTCAACGCTTCGCCTCTCGTGCACGATGGCCGCCGCCGCCCGGACGAACCTGTCCGGGGCAGGGTGCTGGAAGGCGTTCCGGCCGATGGAGATGCCGGCCGCGCCGCCCTCCATCGCCCCCGCCACGAGCTCCAGGGTGGCCCGCTCGTCGGTCTTCGAGCCGCCGGCGACCACGACGGGGACCGGGCAGCCCCGGGTCACCTCCCGGAAACTGTCCGGGTCCCCCGTGTACACGGTCTTCACGAGGTCGGCCCCGAGCTCGGCCGCCACCCGGGCGGCGAGGGCCACGGACTCCACGCCGTGCTCGTCCTTGATCTTTGCGCCCCTCGGGTACATCATGGCGAGGAGGGGCATCCCCCACTCCATGCACTCGATGGC
Source organism: Methanomicrobiales archaeon (assembly GCA_028678815.1). Classification (GTDB taxonomy): domain Archaea; phylum Halobacteriota; class Methanomicrobia; order Methanomicrobiales; family JACTUA01; genus JACTUA01. The sequence goes on from JAJRCS010000218.1 coordinate 1,317, forward strand.
GACCTTCCCGAGGTCCGAGAGCATCCTCGCCTCGGACCCGGCGCCGATGTTCACGTGGATGGAGACCCCGTCGGCCCCCATCTTCATGGCGTTCTCTACCGTGTTCACGAGCACCTTCTCGTTCGGGTCGGGGCCAAGGGACGTCGAGCCCGAGAGGTGGAGGATGAGCCCCACGTCCCGCCCGTGCCGCCGGTGGCCGTAGAGGGCGAGGCCGAGGTGCCCGAGCACCGCGTTCGCCCCCCCTTCGGCGACGAGACCCACGGTCTCGCCCATGTCTATCAGGCCCTTCATGGGGCCGTTCGTCACCCCGTGGTCCATGGGGACGATGATGGTCCTCCCCGTGTTCCGGTCCATGATTCGTTCCAGACGGATCTCTTTTCCTCTCATGTACACCTCCCCCGCCGGGAAGACCGGTCAGGGGAAACCATGAGGGCCCGAGAACCGTTCCGGCGGCGGGAAAATTACCCGAAATAGCCGAAGAAGCGATAATAGCCAAAGGGAGCCTGCGCTCTTCGGATTATGTTCAAGGAACAGTTCGCTCTCTGCAGGACGGTTGCTTCACTCGGGGGGATAAAGGCAATCCCGGGCGAAAAGGCATCCACCACGCATTGGCTAAGATATAGCATGGCCACAGTATTTAAAAGTATCCAAATTCAGGGATCTTCCCCGTTGTTCCGCCAAAAAGCCGGAAATCCATCATCCGCTCAGGACAGGGCCTATCGCACCGGGGGACGCCACAGCGGCGGGGGCGTCCGGGGGGATGGCTATCCCCGAGGATGGAGCACCCCTCAGGGTGCGATGAGCCGAAAGGGCGAACCCGCGACTTCGTCGAGGTCGGGTTCTGATGAAGGTCGGGTTCTTACGAAACCTCCCTCCCCCGGGAGCGTCATCAGGTCAACCGACCTGCACCGGGAAGGATCACAGCCCGATTTATGAACCCGGAACGGAAGGAATCGCCCTCATCCCTGCGTCGCCGGTTCGTCTCCTTCCTTCCCCTCCTTCTCCACCGGGTACCCCGCCTTCAGCCATGCCGCCATGGACCCGAGGACGACGGTGACCTTCGTGAAGCCCTCCCGCCGGAGCAGGCTCGCGGCGATGGAGGACTTGTACCCCGCGTCGCAGAAGCAGAGTATCTCCTTCTCCGGCGGTACCTTGCAGATGTGCGAACGAATCTCGCCGACATAGACATGGTGGTCGCCGGGAAGGTGACCCTGCTTCCGGTAGTTCGGCTCGTCCCTGAGGTCGAGGAGGTAGAGCGAGGGGTCTCCCAGGTTCGCCTTCAGATCATGGACGGTCCAGGTCCGGACGGTGCCCACCGGCTCCGCGGCCTTTGCCCACGTCATGAACCCCCCTTCGAGGCAGCCGGAGAGGTTGTCGAACCCGAGGCGGGCGAACTGCCGCCTGATCCCCGCGAGATCCGCGTTGAAGTCGTCCACGACGACGATGGGTCCCTCGTAGTCCAGGAAGTACCCGGCGAAGGCCGAGAGGCCGTCACGCCAGATATGGATGCTCCCGGGCACGTGGCCACCGGCGAAGGCCGCGGGGGACCGGATGTCCACGACCAGGGCCCCCTTCTTCCGGAGCGCCTTTACCTCCGCAACGGTGAGGTTCCGGAGGGAGAGGGGGCAGGCGAGGGGGGGTGGCCCGTCGCGGTTCAGCTTCTCCATCATGGAGAAGTAAGGCGGGAAGTGGTGCCGCTCGGCCACCTTCCTCCGGATGAAGGCCCCCCGTTCCAGCCCGAGGAGGGGGTTCGTCTCCTTCTCGTACCCGATGGTGGTCAGGGGGAGGTCGCTGATCTCCGCCCCGCAGACCGACCCGCCGCCATGGGCCGGGCAGACGATGACCCCGTCCCCGAGGGGAAGGATCTTCTGGTGGAGGCTGTGGTACAGCTCCCCGGCCACCTGCTCGGGCCGGTCCGGGTAGAAGTCCGTGCGCCCGACGTCGCCGGCAAAGAGGGCGTCACCGGTGAAAACCATGAGGGGTGACCCCGAGACCCCGGTATCGAGGAGCACGAGGGAGATGCTCTCCTCCGTGTGGCCCGGGGTCTCCAGGACCCGGAGGTCGAGGCTCCCCACCCGGAGGCTGTCGCCCTCGTGAACCGGGCTGCCGTACCGGAAGTCCAGCTTCGCCCCGTGGTGGATATCACACCCGGTTGCCCTCGCGAGCTCCAGGGACCCGATGACATAGTCCTCGTTCCGGTGGGTCTCGAAGGCATGGGTGATACGGAGCTCGTGCCTCCGGGCGATCTCCAGGTAGATGTCGATGTCCCGGCGGGGATCGATGACCGCGGCCTCGCCCCCCGAGCCCACGAGGTACGAGTTGTGGGCGAGCCCCTCCGAGACGAGCTTCTCGAAGATCATCCAGTTCTCTCCAGCCTACCCCTCGCATGGGGAGGACAATAAAGCTAGCGCCCGGTGGCCTCCGGACCCCATGTCCAGAGGGGCCCCATCCCCCCTGGACGCTCCCGGCTCCCTGCGGGACCCGGGATCCCCTACACATCCACCCCGAGGAGGACCCGGACGAGGATCCCCATGAGGAAGGAGAGGCCTGCCACGCCGAGGGAGACCCCGGCCATCTCGATGAACCTGCCCCGGAAGTCCAGGTCCCGGGTCACCGAGATGTAGAAGGTGAAGATGAGGATGACGATGATGGCATTCATGACGGTGACCGCGAGGGCGAGGTAGAAGTTCGTGAAGATGAGGTACGGGGCGATGAGAAAGAGGACGGTGATGATGTACGCGATGCCCGTGTACATGGCAGCCCGGAGGGGGTTCTTCGCCCCGTCCCCGGCCTCGGACTTCGTGGAGAGGTACTCAGCCGATCCCATGGAGAGGGCCGCGGCGATCCCGGTGATGAGCCCGGCCATGGCGATGACCCGGGTGTCCTGGAGGGCAAGGGTGAGCCCGGCGAGGGTCCCGGTCAGCTCCACGAGGGCGTCGTTGAGGCCGAGGACGATGGCCCCGGTGTACTGGAGCCGCTGCTCGTTCACGAGGGCGATGAGCTCCTTCTCGTGCTTCTCCTCGTCCCTGAGGACCGCCTCGAGGCCGGGCA
>JAJRCS010000082.1 GCA_028678815.1 Methanomicrobiales archaeon
TGCTCTCCGGCGTGGTAGCCTGGAACGGAATGCAGATCCTCAAGGTCGCGGGGATCCGGTTCTAACAACATCGTCCCGAGGAACAGACCGAGAAAAGAAGGGGGGGTGATCTATTCCTTCCCGAAGAACTGCCGCATCGCCGGGTACATCTCCATGAGCTGCCCGGAGGCGATCTCCTCGTAGAGCCGGTACGTGATGGAGACGGTGAGGAGGAGCCCGGTACCGCTCACGGCCCCGATGACCCCGAAGAGGTTCGCGATGACCGAGAGGATCCCGATGAAGACCCCGCCGATGATGGTGATCCTCGGGATGTACCGGTCCAGGTACCGCTCGAGGACCTGCGGGTTCTTCCGGTAACCGGGGATGTGCATCCCCGAGAGCTGGATCTGCCGGGCCACGTCCTTGGAGTCGAGGCCCGCCGTCTTGATCCAGAAGAGGGCGAAGATGGCACCCCCGACCACCATGAAGAGGATGTCGATCCCGATCCGGATGAGCACCTGCCAGGCGGGATACCCCAGATCGGTTATCCACCAGGCCCAGTCAGAGGGGCCGTTGATGGGCGAGAGGTACCACATGAGCCCGCTCACCGCCTGGGTGCCCACGTAGGTCCCGAAGATGGTGATCCCCATGTTGAACAGGAAGAGCCCGATCATCTGGATGTTTGCCTGGAGCACCCGGACGAGGATCATGGGGAGGACGCTTGCATAGATGAGCTTCACCGGGAACCGGGCCCGGATCCCCCGGACATTGGTATGGGCAAGGGGGATCTCGATCCGGGTGGACTCCACGTACACGATGACGAGAAATATGGCGATGGTGGTGATGAAGGCGATGAGGTCGGCGGTGAAGTACTGGAGGTAGCTCGCTCCCGAGAGACCGATGGCAAAGAGCCTGGGGAAGAATCCCACGGGGTAGGGGTCCTGGACCGCCTCCCACTGGATGAGCCCGTTCACGATGGCCGCGGAGATGCCGGCGATGATGAAGAGCCCGACTCCCGAGCCGATGCCGTACTTGGTCACCACCTCGTCGAGGAGGAAGATGATGAGCCCGCCGATGCAGAGCTGGAGGAAGATGAGGAAGGTGAGGAGGGCGGTGTTCCCGCCGAAGTACTGGGCGGCGATGATGGGATCCGGCTGCATGAACCCGCCGAGGATGTTCGGCAGCGCCTCCACCACGATCATCACGAAGATGAGGAGCTTCTGGAGCCCCATGTACATGACCTGCCCCCGCTCCTCGGTGGTGTCTATCTGGAGGAGGTCGGCACCCTTGAGGAGCTGGAGGATGATGGAGGCCGTGACGATGGGCCCGATGCCAAGGTGGATGATGGACCCGCTGGCACCGGCGAGGAGGGTGCGCCAGTAGGAGAAGATATCCTGGGAGGTGGGGGCAAGCCCGAAGATCAGGATATTCGAGAGGATGAAGTAGAGGACGAGGATCCCGAGGGTCCAGGTGAGCTTCGTCTTGAAGTGGACGTGCCCCTCCGGGCTCTTCACCGAGGGCATGGCCGCAAGCAGCGGTTCCATGCGGTCCAGGATGGCTCCCATGCTCTCTCCGGGGCGGTCAGACGACGAGGGCCTGGCCGCCCTGTGCCTCGAGCTTCTTCTTTGCAGCTTCCGAGAAGGCCTCTGCCGATACCTTCATCTTCCGGGTGACTCTCCCGCTCCCGAGGATCTTCCCGATCCCCATGGAGGAGGCGTCCACGGTGAGGGTGTCCCCCTCGATCTTCGCGAGGCCCCGTGCAAGGAGCCCGTCCGCGATGACCTCGAGGGTCCCGACGTCGATGGTGGCGGGGTCGCTCCGCTGGTCATGGGAGAAGCCGTCCTTCCCGAAGGTCCTCCCCTGGAGGTAGTAGCGGACGAAGTGGTGCTTGCACCCGCCCGCAAAACCCCTGCCCCCCCGGGAACCCCCGTTCCGGCGGTTCTTGTGGGTTCCGCCGCCGCACGTCCGGGATCCCCGGTACTTGGATCGCTTGTTCGAAGGCATTCCGTGGTCACCTCATCTTGTACAGGAGAGTATTGATCTCCTTGCCATAATACCCGAGGGCTCCGCCCTGCTGGAAGGTCCGCTTCAGGGTGCGGTACCCCTTCCGGGGCGGGTGGAGCCGCATTACCGGCTTTAAGCCCGGGAGGTCCCGGAGGGTCACCTCGCCCTTCGCCATCGCCGAGGCGAACTCGGCGATGGTGGCAAAGGGTGAGTTGGCCTTTACGTACTCGTCGGTGAGGGGCCGGTTGCCCACGAGCCGCCCCCGAGTTGAAAGCACGGTGGACAGGCTCTCCGCGTCCACCTCGCCGTAGGCGACGAAGTCCTTCACCTTCCGGATCATCCCGAGGTACTCGGGGGTGTCCGGCACCACGACACAGTGGTTGATGTGGTGGAGCCGGAGCATTGAGAGGGTGTCCTTGATCTCCCGGCGGGTCTTCACGACCCCCCGGACCTGGACGACGGCGTACATCTACCGCACCCCCCCGGCCCGGCGGACCATGTTCGTCCGTATGAGGGCGTTGAACGTCGCCTTCGCGAAGTTGATGGTGGTCCGGGTCTCCCCCGATGAGAAGCCCCAGACGTCCCGGATCCCGGCGAGGCCGAGGACCTTCTTCGCGATGTCCCCGGTGACGAGGCCGATCCCCTGGGGGGCCGGCTTGAGGGTCACCCGGACGGATCCCGCCTTCCCCGTCACCTGGACGGGGATGGAGTGGTCCTTGTTACATCCGCACTCCCAGGACCCGCAGCCCCGGTTCACCCTGATGATGTTCAGCTTCGCGTCCTTGATGGCCTTCGTGATGGCGTTCCCCACCTGGGCGTCCTTCCCCTGGCCGAAGCCGATGTACCCGTTCTTGTTCCCGACGACCACGACCGTGCGGAACTTCACCCGCCGGCCGGAGTCGGTCATCCGCTGGACCATGGTGATGTCCAGCACCTCGTCCACGAGGTCGGGGAGGAAGGCGTCGACGATCTCGCTCTCCTTGATGGGCTTCCCGCTCTCGAGGACCTGGTCGATGGAGGTGATCTCACCGCTCGCGACCATCTTCCCGAGGCCCGTGAGGGGTATCCACCCCTCGATCTCTGCCATTAGCTCACCTCCTTGAGGATGGCCGCGGCCACCTGGTCCACGTTCTTCGCAAGCTCCCCGGCGCGCTGGGGGGCGTAGGCGGCGATGTGCTCGCCCCGCACCCGGGCGTCATCGGGGAGGACCTCCTCGCCGTGGGGGACGGCGAGGCCCGCCGCGACGGCGCCCTTGAGGGCGGCGAAGACGCGGGACCCCGGCGAGGCCCGCCGGAGCCCGATGTCCAGGATGGCGGCCGGGTACCCGGCCTTCCTGCACCGGGCACCGAAGAGGATGCCCGTGAGGTAGGCGGCGGGGGTGCTCGACCCCGAGCCCGTGTACCCGTAGCCCTTCAGGTCCCGGGAGTAGGCTGCCACGAGGGTCCGGTCGCCCTCCGCCTCGGG
>JAJRCS010000086.1 GCA_028678815.1 Methanomicrobiales archaeon
CCTATTATAACATCCGGGTCGCCAGAGGGTATACCATGGTGTAGACCCCCTGCCAGCAGATCGTCTGGGACGTGCTCCCCGCCATCCGGGCGGCCCTCGCCGGAGAACTCGTGAAGAACGGGATTTCGCAGCAGGAGGTGGCCCGGCTCCTGGACATCGCCCCCTCGGCGGTCTCCCAGTACCTCTCCGGGAAACGGGGATACCGGATCGTCTTCGAGGCACCGGTGCAGAGGCTCATCGAGGATCTCGCCCGGGACATCAAGGCCGGCGGGATGACAGATATCACCGCACGGATCTGCGCCATCTGCCACAAGGTCAGGGACGACGAGGGGCCATGCCTCCCCGTCCAGGAGCCGGCTTCCCCGGATTCCGGGCACGGGACCGGCAAAGGTTATCCTTCTTCCCCGTGAAGCTCCTGCAGGACACCGGAAGAGAGCAGCATGGACCAGGACGCACGGGAGCAGCAGCTCAGGGAGAGGATCGCAGCACGGGGTTCCCTCCTCATCGCCTTCTCGGGAGGGGTGGACTCCTCGCTCCTCTCCGCCATCGCCCGGGAGGTCCTCGGGGACCGGTGCCGCGCTGTCTTCCTGGAGAGCCCGCTGGTCCCCCGGTCGGCGATGAGGGATGCCCGGGAGACCGCGGCTGCCCTCGGGATCCCCCTCGAGGTCATCCCGCTCCCCGTCATGGAGCTGGAGTCCTTCCCGGCGAACCCTCCGGATCGGTGCTATCACTGCAAGAGGCTCTCCGCACGGGTCCTGAAGGAGCGCGCCCGGGAACTCGGGATAGCCTGTGTTGCCGACGGGACGAGCGCCTCTGACCTGGGTGGGCACCGGCCCGGCCTCCGGGCCGGCAGGGAGGAGGGGATCGCCCACCCCCTCATGGAGGCGGGGATCACCAAGGAGGATATCCGGGCCATCGCCCGGAGGATGGGGTACGCCTTCTGGAGCAGGCCGTCGGCCGCCTGCCTCGCGTCCCGGATCCCCTATGGCGAGGAGCTCAGCATCGTGAAGCTCCGGATGATCGAGGATGCAGAGGAGGTGCTCCATGCCCTCGGGTTCACCCAGGTGCGGGTCCGGCTTCATGGGGAGCTGGCAAGGATCGAGGTTATGCCCGGGGAGATGGAGAGACTCTGGAAGGAGAGGGAGGGGATTCTCGAATCCCTGCAGGAGATGGGGTTCGCCTACGTGACCATCGATCTCGCGGGTTACCGGAGCGGCTCCATGGACGAGGTGCTATGATACCGGCGGAGATCCGGTCGGACTTCCCGGTCCTCTCGGAGGTCATTTACCTGGACAGTGCCGCGACGAGCCTCTCGCCGGAGCCGGTGCTCGCGGCGATGCTCGAGTACGAGCATGTCTACCGGGCCAACACGGGGCGGGGGGTCCACCGGCTCGCCCAGGTCGCAACCCAGAAGTACTGGGACGCCCGCCAGAGGGTGAAACGGTTCATCGGTGCAGAGAGCGGGGAGCTTGTCTTCACGAAGAACACCACCGAGGCCATCAACATGGTCGCCCTGGGACTCCCCTGGAAGAAGGGCGACCGGGTAGTGACCACGCTCCTCGAGCACCACAGCAACCTCCTCCCCTGGATGCGTACCCGGGACCGCCATGGGATCGACCTCCGGATCATCCCCCCGGGTCCCGACGGTGCCTTCGACCCTGCCGATCTCGAGAGGGAGATCACCCCCGGGACACGGCTTGTCGCCGTCACCCATGCCTCGAATGTCCTCGGGAACCTGGTCCCGGTCCGGGAGATCGCGGAGATCTGCCGGGACCGGGGGGCCCTCCTCCTCGTGGACGGCGCCCAGTCGGTCCCCCACGTCCCCGTGAGGGTGGAGGAGCTCGGCTGCGACTTCCTCTGCTTCTCGGGGCACAAGATGCTCGGCCCGACGGGGACCGGCATCCTCTGGATGCGGAGGCCGGAGATCGAGCCGCTCCTCCTCGGGGGCGGGGCCGTGGAGCAGGTCACCGGCTCCGGCTATACCCTCGTGGGGGGGCCCGCCCGGTACGAGGGAGGGACGCCGAACATCGCGGGCGCGATAGGCCTCGGCCGGGCCATCGGGTACCTCGAGGCCCTCGGGATGGGGGAGGTCCGGAGGCATGAGCAGGCCCTCACGAGGCAGATGATCGAAGGGCTCACGGGGATCGACGGGGTAACGGTCTACGGCCCCGGCGCGACGCCGGACCGGATCGGGGTTGTCTCCTTCACCGTGCAGGGCCTGCACCCCCACGATGTCGCCCACCTCCTCGACGAGGAGGCGGATATCATGGTCAGGTCCGGCCACCACTGCTGCATGCCCCTCATGACGCACCTCGGGGTCCCGGACGGTACTGTCCGGGCTTCCCTCCACTGCTACAACAACGCGGACGACGTGGAGAAGCTCATCGGGACCGTCAGGATGATCGCGGGGGGCGCGTAGGATGTACCGCGAGCTTCCCTGCACCCGGATCGGCCAGGAGGGCATCCGGGAGACCACCGATCCCGTCGCCGAGGAGGTACCGGTGACCGTGACGGTGAACGGGCGGCAGGTGGCGACGGCCATGACCTCGCCGGCGGGCCTTGACGAGTTCGCCCTCGGGTTCCTCTTCACCGAGGGGATCATCAGGGGGAAGGGGGATATCGACTCCCTGCAGGTGGAGAAGAACAGCGTGAAGATCATCACGAAGGATCTCCTCCGGGTCGTGGGGCCGAAGAGGACCATCCTCTCCGGCTGCGGGGGATCCTCCTCCTTCCTCGACCCCGCGAAGCTCCCGAAGGTCACCTCGCCCCTCACCGTGCCGGCCGGGGAGATCTCCCGGGCCATGAAGGACCTCCTCCAGTCGGAGATCCACCGGGTCACGGGCGGGGTCCACGCCGTCGGGCTCTGCAGGGATGGGCAGCTCGCGGCGAAGGCCTTTGACATCGGGAGGCACAATGCCCTTGACCGGCTCTGCGGCCAGGCCCTCCTCTCGGGGATCGACCTCGGGCAGTCCTACGTCGTCTCCTCGGGCCGGATCTCCTCGGAGATGGTGAGGAAGTGCCTCGTCGCCGGCATCCCCCTCATCGCCTCACGGGGGGCGACCACGACCCTTGCCGTGACCCTCGCGGAGGGAAACGGCCTCACGATCATCGGGTTCGTCCGGGGGGGCGGGATGAACATCTACACGAACCCGCAGCGGGTCACGTCACCGTAGACGGGCGTCCCCGGGGATCCCCGTCCTTTCCCGGTTTCTCCGGTATGCCCCTGCAGAGGGTCGCGAGCTCCTCCTGGCCCCGCACGATCCTCCCAAGGGTCCCGGGCCGGAGGTACTCGAGCCGGTCCACCATCCTCCGCGCCTCGCTCCTGAGGGCCGTTCCCGCGTAGGGGCACTCCGGGAGGTCATGGAAGATACCGGTGAGCATCCCGTACAGGGCCACCTCCTTCTCCGGAATCCGGAAGAGCGGCTTGATCCGGCGGAGCCCCCCGTCTGCCGGCTCCCGGACCGGGATTCGCGAAGCGAATCGAGGAGAAGGTGCGGAGCACCTGACCGGTGACCGGGTGAAGCCATGAAGATCGCCCCGGAGGCAGTTCATCACCACGGTCTGGGCCTCGTCGTTGAGGTTATGGCCGGTTGCGACGGCCGTCGCCCCGAGAGCCATCGCGGTCTCCTGGAGGGCTTTCCGGCGGTGAACCCCGCAGAGGGTGCAGGGGTGCTCCCCTCCCGCCGCCACCATGGCGTCCAGGGTGGAGCCGGCGAGATCGCTGAAGGAGACGATGCGGTGCTCCACCCCGAGCCGGGCCGCCATCTCCCGTGCCACCCGCTGGGTGGCATCCCGGTAACCGGCGATCCCCTCGTCCACGGTGATGGCGGTGAGGGTGACGGTCCCGGGCACGGGCAGGAACTTCCGGAGGAGATGGAGGAGGACGGTGCTGTCCTTGCCCCCGGAGAGGGCCACGGCGATCCGCTCACCGGGACGAAGGAGCCGGTATTCCCACAGGGTATGGCGCACCCTGCCCTCCATATCGCGGAGGAAGTGGTCCCCGCAGAGGTGGCACCCCCTCACCCGGTCCAGGAAGACCGCGTCCTGCCCGCAGAGGTCGCAGGCAGGAGGCCTCCCGGGCAGGGCCATAGAGCCGGGCACTCATCCCCCGTGGGAGACCCGGATGACCCGGATCTCGTCGTCCCTGCCGAGGACGGTGTCCTCGGGGATCACCCTGCCGTTCCTCGAGACGATCACCCCGGCCGGGTTCTCGTCCAGGGCGAGGAGCACCTCCCAGACCCTCGCCGCCCCCCCGTCGTAGGTCCGCGCGGTCCCGTCCTGGAGCCGGATCTTCATCGCATCCTCAGATCCATTCCGTCCGCCATCCCTTAAATATCCCGGCAGCGGGGGCGCGCGAGAGGCCCGGGCGAAGCTGGTTCCCGGCGTGATCAACATGATAATGACCCTTGGACGATCATGTAGAGCTGGTTCCGGAAAGCCCATCATGCTGCGCTGCAGGAACGAGGGTGAGGAGATGGACGAGGAAGGCTTCGGGATGCTGGGGAGGATGCTGTACGCGCTCGGGGAGATCGAGGGGTGCCGGGAGTTCGCGGCCCTCATCCCCGAGGTACGGACGAACCTCGTGTACGCGAGAGAGGGGGCGCGGGAACCGGCGGACGTCGTCGCCATCGACGGCCGGATCACCGTGGTGGAGGGGCTCCCCCGGGCGGCGGGGCGGGTGAAGTTCGGGGCCTCGAGCCACGTGGCCCGCCTGATCATCGAGATCCGGAGGAGGGATCCCTCGGTCCGGGCTGCCATCAACTTCGCCTGGACCCCGCACCTCTCGGATTGGCTCGGGCGGTACTGCCGGGAGAAGGGATGGATCTTCTCGGTCATCGACCGTGAGGGCGAGCCCGGGGAGATCAGGGAGGCAGAGGGCGCCTCCATGCCCTGGAAGGTGGCCGAGGCAATCCGGGCTGCCGGGGGGAGGGTGCCGAAGGTCTTCTACGAGACGGGCGCCGTCGGGAAGGAGCCGGTCTCGGTCCTCGTCGGCCGGGACCCCGTCGAGGTGGCGGGGCAGGCCTGCGAGATCGCGCGGAAGTACCATGGAGCCCGGTAAGCCGAAGATCGGGAAGATCGACCGGGAGACCTTCGAGTCCTTCCTCCTCGCCCGGCTCGGGAGGCCGGACCCGAGCGTCGTCGTGCCCCCGCAGACCGGGGTCGATGCCGGGGTGGTGGACCTCGGGGACGGCCGGGTGCTCATCATCGCCGAGGACCCCATCTTCGCCATCCCCGGCCAGCCCTGGGAGATGTTCGGGTGGTACACGGTCCACATCGGGGCGAGCGACGTGGCGGTCATGGGGGTTCCCCCCCGGTACATGACGTATTCCCTCCTCATGCCCCCCGAGACCGAGGACGCGGCCTTCCGGGCCATCGTGGACGCCATCCACGGGGCGGCCCTCGAGCTCGGGATTGCCATCGTCGGGGGCCACACCGGCTACTACCCGGGCTTCGCCGCCCCCACCATCGGCGGGGTGACGGTCTTTGCCATCGCCGACCGGGACGGCTCCGTGACCCCCGCCGGGGCCCGGCCGGGCAACGCCGTGATCCTGACGAAGGGCCCTGCCATCGAGACCGCGGGAATCCTCTCGGTCCTGAGGGAGCGGGAGCTCCTCGGGCGGTACCCTGAGCCCCTCGTCCGGAAGGCACAGGCCCTCTGCCGGCAGATGACCGTGGTCCGGGACGCCCTCACCGCGATGGCTGCGGGGGGCGTGACCGCGATGCACGACGCGACGGAGGGGGGTGTCATCGGCGGCCTCGCCGAGGTCTCGGAGGCAAGCGGGGTCGGGATGGCCGTGGACGAGTCCCGGTTCGTGTACCCGGACGAAGTCAGGATAGTCTGCGAGGCCTTCGGGATCGATCCCGTCGCGGCCATCGCCGAGGGGTCCCTCATCATCACGGCCGAGGCAGGGAAAACCGGCAGGATCATCGGAGAACTCGGGAAGGCCGGTATTGCCGCCTCGGTGATCGGGGAGGTAACGGCGGACACCGGGACCCGGGTGATGAAACGGCGGGACGGGAGCGAGGTCCCGCTCAGGATGCCAGACCAGGACCCCTTCTGGCCGGTGTTCTTCGAAGGGCTGAAGTAAAGACCGAACTGCCGGACCCGGGACTAGTCGTCCGCAGGGAGGAGGATATCGGCCGGGCAGCCGAGGTTGCCCTCGATCTCCCGGATCTTCTCCAGATCCGCGCTCGTCGAGGGTTTTTTCGGCACCGCCCGGCATCC
>JAJRCS010000099.1 GCA_028678815.1 Methanomicrobiales archaeon
CGGCGGGAGGGCCGCGTACCCCTCCTCTGCCCTCATGTGCGCCGTCCCGGCGAAGGTGGCCGGCGTGAGGGAGATCTGCGCCTGCTCCCCCCCGCCCGTGAGCCCCCTCACCCTCGTCGCCCTGGACATCGCCGGGGTGACGGAGATCTACCGCTCGGGCGGGGCCCAGGCCGTCGCGGCCATGGCCGTCGGGACAGAGACCATCCCCCGGGTCCAGAAGATCGTCGGCCCGGGGAACGTCTTCGTCACCCTCGCAAAGATCCTCCTCAGGGAGGAGGTGGAGATCGACTTCCCCGCCGGCCCGAGCGAGATCGGGATCATCGCCGACGGGACGGCCGATCCCGCCGTCCTCGCCTGGGACATCCTCGCCCAGGCCGAGCATGACCCGCGGGCGGCCTGCGTCCTCATCACTCCCGACCGGGCCCTCGCTGAGAAGGTCGGGAAGCAGGTGGAGAAGCTGGTCGAGAAGGAACCCCGGAAGGAGATCCTCAAAGAGGCGCTCGCGAACTGCGGGTACGTCATCGTAAAGGACATGGACGAGGCCGTGGCCGCCTCGGACGAGATCGCCCCCGAGCACCTCTCCATCCAGGTGGCCGACCCCCTCCCGGTCGTCACGAAGGTCCGGCACGCGGGCGCCATCTTCGTCGGGAGGTACTCCGCGGTGGCCTGCGGGGACTATGCCGTCGGGACGAACCACGTGCTCCCGACGGCAGGGTACGCGAAGCTCTACTCGGGCCTCGATGTCCACCACTTCTGCAAGACCTCCTCGGTGGAGATCCTCTCCCGGGACGGCCTCGAGGCCATCGGGGACGTGGTCGAGGCCATCGCCCGGGCAGAGGGCCTCTCGGCCCACGCGGCCTCGGTCCGGGTCCGGCGGGAGAAGGGCCGGTGAGATGGGCGGGCGCCCCCAGCCCCTCCTGAGGATCCCCGGGTCCCTCGAGGAAGCGAGGGCCGTCCAGGAGGAGGTCGCCCGGGAGGCCGGGGCATCCCGGGCGTACCCCTTCCGCCGTGCAGGGACCATCGGCGGGGCCGATGCCTCGTACTCCCCCGACGGGAGGCTGGTCCATGCCGCCGTGGCGGTCTTCGGACTCCCCGACCTGAACGTCATCGAGCGGTGCTGGGTCACCCGGGAGGTTCTCTTCCCCTACCTGCCCGGCTACTTCGCCTTCCGGGAGGGCCCGGCCATCATGGCGGCCGTCGGGGCCCTCGCCACCGCGCCGGACATCCTCCTCGTTGACGGGCATGGACGGGCCCACCCGAGGCGGGCCGGGATCGCGACCCACGTGGGCCTCCTCCTCGGGATCCCCACGGTGGGGGTGGCGAAGCGGATGCTCTCGGGGGATGCAGCCGAGATCGGCCCGGCCCGGGGCTCGGCCCGGCCGGTCTGGGACCGGGGCGAGATCGTGGGCATGGCGGTCAGGACGAGGGGGGGTTCCCGCCCCGTCTATGTCTCACCTGGTTACGCGACGGACCTGGAGACCGCCGTCGCTGCCGTCCTCACCACGACGGCCGGCTCCCGGATCCCGGCTCCCGTCCGGGAGGCACACCGGCTCTCCCGCGAGATCCGGAGGATCTCCCTCTCCTCACCGGTTGTCACGGAGATCCCCGGGGATCCCTTCGCACCTGGCCGGTAAAGCCCGGCTGGATCAGGGCCGGAGGGACGTCCGCAGCCGGTAAAGGGGGGAGACCATCTCCGGTTCCGGTACCGGGACGAAGGCCCTGCGGGGGATGACGAGCTCGAGGGGGGGCTCCTCCTTCCCCCTGCCTTTCCGGAGGGGGTGGAGGAGGGCCAGGGCGAAGAGGGCGGAGAAGATGGCGAGGAGGAGGACGAGGGTCATCTCGGAGACGAGGCCGGCCACGAAGAGGGCCCAGGCGGCACCCAGCTGGAGGAGGGAGAGGAGGGCGAGGGCGGTCCCCGAGGAGGTGACGGCCGCGAGGGCCCCCTTCCGTTCCCCGAGGTGTTTCCTGACCCGCCGGATGTTCTCCTGCGCCGGGGCCCGGTACGCCCCGCTCTCCAGGCACGAGGTGAACCGGTCCAGGGCGGGCCTCGGGTTCCCGAGCCGGGCCAGGGTCACCCCCTCGTAGAAGAGCACCCCGGGATCTCCCCGGCGGATCTCCCCTGCCTGCCCGAGGAGCGTCCCGGCCTCCTCGTCGGTGACCCGGCTGCCCGCCGGGCCGCCAAGGGAGACGAGGAGGGCGGCCAGCTCCACGAGGAGGACCCGCCTGCCCGGCCCGGGGGTGAGGGCAAGGGCCCTCCGGAGGGACTCCTCGGCAGCTGCCGGGTCCCCGGATCGGGCGAGGGCCAGGGCAAGTCCCCGCGTGGTGCTGCCCTGCCGGGGGTCGAGGAGGGCCGCATGCCGGAGCTGGAGGACCGCCTCGGCCACCTGCCCCTGGTGGAGGGAGACCGCCCCGAGGCCCGCCCAGGCCCGCCCATCGAGGGGGTCGAGCCGGGTGGCCCGGAGGAGCCGCTGCCCCGCCTCCTCCCACCTGCCCCGGGCGCAGGCGAGGAGGCCCAGGTTCCTCTCCCCGGCGGGGTCCTGGAGCCGGGCGGCACGGGCGAGCTCCTGCCCCGCCTCGTCCATCCTCCCCTCCCGGAGGGCGGTGATCCCGAGGCAGGTGTGGGCAGGGGCGCACCGGGGGTCGAGGGCGAGGGCCCGCCTTGCAGCGACGGTCGCGTCAGCGAGGTTCTTCCCCCCGCCCATGGCCGCGAGGAGCATGCCCCGGTTCACCAGGAGGAGGGGGTCCCTCGGGTAGGCAGCGGTGAGCTTCTCCAGGATGACCCCGGCGTCCCGGGTACGGCCGCGGGCGAAGAGGAGGGCGGCAAGGCCATGGAACCCGGCCGGGTCACCCGCACTCCCCGCGAGCCCGAGGAAGATCTCCTGTGCTCTCCCCGGGTCATGGAGCATCAGGGCGAACCACCCGAGGCCGGCCTCGAGCCCGGGCAGCCCTGGCCGGGCCTCCCCGTATGCCTGGAGGTCCCGGGCAGCCTCCCCGCCCCTGCCGAGGCGCCCGAGGGCGAGGGCCCTTGAGAGGGCAGGGTCAGGCCAGCCGGGATCTGCCCCGGAGGCCTGCTCGAAGGCGCGGGAGGCGGCCTCCGGCTCGTCCAGTTCCATGGCGAGCCATCCCTCCTGGTAGAGGATGGAGGGGCCGGGAGGGTCGAGGGCGAGGCCCCTCCTCACCAGGTCCCGGGCTTCATCGGGGCGTCCCAGGACCCTGAAGGCCGCGATCTTTCCGGCCAGGGCCTCCCGGTGGGACGGGTCGAGGGCGAGGACCTGGTCGAAGGAGGCGAGGGACCGCTCCGGGTCCGGCCCGCCGAGCTCCTCGAGAGCCTTGTGATAGAGGGAGGCGATCTTCCAGGAGAGGGACTGCTTCCCCTCCCCGGTGATGTTCATAACCCTTGTGAAGGTCCGCGCGGCCTTCCCGTACTGCCCCTGGAGGTGGTAGAGGACGCCGAGCTCCTTGAGGAGGTCGACGCTCTCCGGGTAGATATCGAGGCCCCGGGAGAGGAGGTCCCCTGCCTCCCGGTACCTCCCTGCCTCGAGGAGGGCCGAGACCCTCTCGTAGATGGCCTCCCGGCAGCCTGCCCCGGCAGGGAGATCCGCGGCAGCACCGGGACCCTCCCGCACAGGTGCCAGGGTGCCCGGGCTGTCGCTCCTCGCGGCGGGTCCGGTGCGTCCCTTTCCAGGGGTGGCCCGAAGCCCGGCGGCCTCATCCTCGACAGCGGGGGGTTCGGCGTCCTTCGGGGTCATGAGAGCGCAGGAAGACCCCCGCCCGTCCTCACCGGGAGGGGGTCCCCGGGGGATACCACCAGTACCATCCGGCCACCGGATAAAGAAGATTTCACTCTGTCTCCGGAGCCGGGGCATCCTCCCGCGGGCAATGGATTTATCCCGCGGGATGGAGATGTTCCGGGAGGTGCCCGCCCCCAGGGGCGGCTCTCTCCCCCGCGGAGGACCAGGACATGACCGAGGAGAAGACCGAGACCGGGCCGAAGGAGAAGGCCGAGCTGAAGGTATCCGGGATGACCTGCGCCACCTGCGCGGTGACCATCGAGAAGGCCCTGGAGGGGGTCGAGGGGGTGGAGAAGGCCGACGTGAACCTCGGGCTCGAGCGGGTGGTGGTGGAGTACGACCCGAAGAAGACAGGGCTCACCGATATCCGGAAGGCGGTCGCCGAGGCCGGCTACGAGGTGGTCCCCGAACGGGTCATCATCAAGATCGGGGGGATGACCTGCGCCACCTGCGTGGAGACGAACGAGGCCGCCCTCAAGGCCCTCCCCGGTGTCCTGGAGGCCACGGTGAACCTGGGGGCCGAGAAGGCCTATGTCACCTACATCCCGTCGAAGGTGACGGTGGCCGACATGCGCCGCGCCATCGGGGAGGCCGGATACCAGTACCTCGGTATCCAGGGGGAGGAGACGGGCGAGCTGGAGCGGGAGGCGAGGGAGCGGGACCTCCGCGGGAAGCTCACCCGTGCCATCGTCGGCCTCGGTCTCGGCCTCGGCCTCATGGCGATGATGTACTTCGAGGTCCCCCTGCCCATCGACATGGGGCTCTTCATGTTCCTCGTGGCGACCCCCGCCTTCCTCTGGCTCTCCTACCCTATCTTCCTCGCGGCGTACCGGGCCCTGAAGAACCGGGTCCTGAACATGGACGTGATGTACTCCATGGGCATCGGGGTGGCGTACGTGGCGTCGGTGCTCGGGACCTTCGGGATCGTCCTCACCCCTGACTTCATGTTCTACGAGACGGCCCTCATGCTCGCCGGGTTCCTCATGCTCGGGCGGTACCTCGAGGCCCGGGCCAAGGGGAGGACGGGCGACGCCATCCGGAAGCTCATGGACCTCGCCCCGAGGATGGCCACGGTGGTCCGGGAGGGGGCCGAGGTGGTCATCCCGGCCGCCGACGTGGTCCCCGGCGACCTTGTCCTCGTGAAGCCCGGGGAGCGGGTCCCGGTGGACGGGGATGTCGCCGAGGGGGAGAGCTACGTGGACGAGTCCATGATCACCGGCGAATCCATCCCGGCCCTGAAGAAGCCCGGCCTCCCCGTCGTCGGGGGCACCCTCAACCAGAACAGCGTCCTCCGGTTCCGGGCGACCCGGGTCGGGAAGGAGACGGTCCTCGCCCAGATCGTCCGGCTCGTGGAGGATGCCCAGGGCTCGAAGCCCCCGGTACAGCGGATCGCGGACCGGGCAGTGACGTACTTCATCCCGGCGGTGCTCTCCATAGCCCTCATCTCCTTTGCGCTCTGGTACTTCGTCGCGGGCGAGACCCTCCTCTTCGCCCTCACGGCCCTCATCTCGGTTCTCGTCATCGCCTGCCCCTGCGCCCTCGGCCTCGCCACCCCCACGGCGGTCACCGTGGGGATCGGCCGGGGGGCCGAGCTCGGGATCCTCATAAAGAGCGGGGAGGCCCTGGAGATCCCCGGGAAGATCACCGCCGTTATCTTTGACAAGACCGGGACCCTCACCGTGGGGAAGCCCTCGGTCACCGACCTCGTTCCCCTCGGTATCCCCGAGGCGACCCTCCTCTCCCTCGCGGCGGGGGTGGAGCGGAACTCCCAGCACCCCCTCGCGCGTGCCATCGTCCGGGAGGCCGAGGCCCGGGGCATCCGGCCGGAGGAGACCAGCTCCTTCGACACCCTCGGGGGCAAGGGGGTCCTCGCCACGGTCCTCGGCGAGGAGGTCCTCATCGGGAACCGCACCCTCCTGAGGGAGCGGGGGATCTCCATCGGGGGCGAGGTGGAGGAGCGGATCACCCGCCTCGAGGCCGAGGGGAAGACGGTCATGATGGTCTCGGCAGGGGGGCAGCCGGCAGGGCTCATCGCCGTCGCCGACACCCTGAAGCCCTCGGCCGGGGAGACCCTCCGGAGGCTCTCGGCCATGGGCCTCGGGGTCATCATGATCACCGGGGACAATGCAAGGACCGCCGGGGCCATCGCCCGGAGGCTCGGCATCGACCGGGTCCTCGCCGAGGTCCTCCCGTCCGGGAAGGTGGACGAGGTGAGGAAGCTCCAGGCCGGGGGGGAGGTCATCGCCTTTGTCGGGGACGGGATCAACGACGCCCCGGCCCTCGCCCAGTCCGACCTCGGGGTCGCCATCGGGAGCGGGACGGACGTGGCCATCGAGAGCGGCCAGATCGTCCTCGTCCGGGACAACCTCGTGGACGTGGTCGCGGCCATCGAGCTCTCCCGGAAGGTCATGACCCGGATCAAGCAGAACCTCTTCTGGGCCTTTGCCTACAACACCGCCCTCATCCCCGTGGCGGCCGGGCTCCTCTACCCCTTCTTCGGGATCACCTTCCGGCCCGAGCTCGCGGGCCTCGCCATGGCCCTCTCCTCGGTGACCGTTGTCAGCCTCTCCCTCCTCCTCAAGGGATATATACCGCCAGCGAGGAGAGTACCCTCCACAGGTGAAGGACATGGCCATTGATCCCATATGCAAGATGACCGTTGACGAGAAGACGGCGAAGTTCACGAGCCAGTACAAGGGGAAGACCTATTACTTCTGCGCACCCGGGTGCAAGAGGAAGTTCGACGCAGACCCCGCAAAGTACGCGACGTAAGGTTGGATCCGGGCAGGAGGCCCGGCGCCGGATCCCGGTGTTCCCTTTTCTGGCCTGCCCCACGCAGGAGGGCTATTTCC
>JAJRCS010000162.1 GCA_028678815.1 Methanomicrobiales archaeon
GTCAACTGGATGCAGGTCAAGGGTGTAAAGGGCCAGGTCCGGCTCGTGCCCTCGAAGGACGCGGAGGTCAAGAAGCCCGGCCCGAACCAGCGGTTCAAGCCGAACGCGGGGACCCGGTTCACAAAGGCCGAGGAAGAGATGGCCCGTCAGGCCGGCCGCCCGGGTGGCCGGGGCGGGCGGGGCCGGGGCGGGCGGGAGAAGGACCCGAGGCTCCGCCGGCACATCCGGCGCTCCAAGTCCTCGATCATGGGCGCGAAGTCCAAGGCCAAGAAATAACCCTGCATCCCATACCATACCCTTTTTACCGACCGTTTCCCCATAGTGATACCTATGGATGACAAGACGGCAGTGAAGGAGTACGCCTACGGGGAGCGGGCCAAGTCGGAGCTGATCCTCGTCTCCCAGCTCCTCGCGGTCCTCGCCGAGCAGAAGGACCGGGAGCTCGCGGGCGGGAAGCGGATCCTCCTCGCCATGATGGAGGGGGTCCGGATGGAGCTGGAGTTCGCCCTCCGGGCAACGGGATCGGGGGCGTTCCAGAAGGCCATCAACCAGCTGAACTCGGCCATCAGCCTCGTGGAGAGCAACCAGCCCGGCCCCGCGACCCTCAAGGTCGCCGACGCCATCTCGGATGCCACGACCGCGGCCCAGGAGGCCTGGCAGGTCCTCTCCGCCCATGGACTCCTCTAGCTTCCTCGCCTTCCTCTCGTCGAGGGCCTCGGTCCGGGAGTTCGCTCCTGACCCGGTCGACGAGGCCGGGATCGAGGCCATCCTCCGGGCCGCCCGGACCGCCCCCTCGGCAGGGAACCGCGAGGCCTGGGACGTCGTCGTCGTGACCGACCCCGAGGTCCGGGAGGCCCTCGCCGACGCGGCCCTCTCCCAGCCCCATGTCCGGGAGGCCCCCTGCGTCCTCGTGGTGGCTGCCAACTATGTCCGGTCCATGTCCCGCTACGGTGAGCGGGGCATCCTCTTCGCCCTCGAGGATGCCACCATCGCCTGCACCTACATGATGCTCGCCGCCCATGCTGCCGGGCTCCAGAGCTGCTGGACCGGGGCCTTCGACGAGGAGGAGGTCCGGGAGATCCTGGACCTCCCCGCCCACGCCAAGCCGGTGGCCCTCCTTGCTGTCGGGAGGGGCCGGGTCCCCGCCGGGCGGACGGAGCGGATGGAGCTTGCCGAGCATGTCCACCGGGACCGGTGGTGAGGGGAGGGAGGGACGATGCCGGACTACAGGGTGACCCTCGAGTCGGCGTGGATCGTGAAGGACGCGAGGTCCCTGGACGATGCCCTGGGGATCGCCATCGCCGAGGCGGGGAAGCGCCTCAACCCCACGGCGAAGTTCGTGGAGATCGAGGCAGGCTTCCTCCCCTGCCCCTTCTGTAAAAAGGACCTCTCCTGCACCCTCGTCGTCGCAGGGACCGCCCTCGTCGGCCTCCTCCTCCAGATGAAGGTCTTCCGGGCCGAGTCGGAGGAGCATGCCTCGCGGATCGCGAAGTCGGTCATAGGAAAGGCCCTCCGGGACATCCCCCTCTCGGTCGTCGAGGTGAAGCCCCTGTGATTCTGACCGAAGGGAGGAATCACGGAGAGGCACCGAAGGTGATGCCCCTGTGATTCTGACCGAAGGGAGGAATCACGGAGAGGCACCGAAGGTGATGGCCCTGTGATTTCGGCCGAAGGGAGGAATCACGGAGAGGCACCGAAGGTGACGATGCTGTGATCCATGTCGTCGGCCACACGGCGGTGGACCATATCCTCCGGGTCCCCCGGTTCCCCGCTCCCCATACCTCCACCTTCATCCGGGACCATCAGATCCTCTTCGGGGGAGGTGCCGCGAACATCGCAGCCGGGATCGCCCGGCTTGGTGTGCCGGTGACCCTGGTCTCGGGCGTCGGGAGCGACTTTTCCGGGAGCGGGTACGAGGAGTGGCTCCTCTCCCTGGGGGTGACCCTGGACCTGGCCACTGACCCAAAGGCCTGCACCCCCACGGCCTACGTCTTCACCGACGACTCGGGCGACCAGATCACGTACTTCGACTGGGGTGCCTCCCGCACCTTCGCGAAACGGGAGGCCCCGGCCCTTGACTTCGTCCACCTCGCCACCGCCGATCCCGGCTTCAACGTCCGGGTGGCGGAGAAGGGCCGGTTCGTCACCTTCGACCCCGGCCAGGACATCTTCTGGTACAGCCGGGAACAGGTGGAACGGATCCTCGCGAGGACGAGGATCCTCTTCGCCAACCGGCACGAGGTGGCTCACCTGGGAGGGCTCCTCGGGGTGGAACGGGAGGAGCTCATCGGGACCATCGGGACGGTGGTGATGACCATGGACATCGAGGGGAGCATCCTCTTCACAGGCGGGAAGGAGCACCGGATCCCCGCGGTCCCCGTGGAGGCGGTGGACCCCACCGGCGCCGGGGATGCGTACCGGGCGGGGTTCCTCGCCGCGTGCCACCGGGGCCACGCGCCCCTCACCGCCTGCCAGGTGGGGGCGGTCACGGCCTCCTTCGCCGTGGAGAAGGCCGGCTGCCAGACGAACCTCCCGGACTGGGAGCACATGGCGGAGCGGTACCGGCGCCACTTCGGCCCGCTGCCGGCCCCGGAGAGAACGCCATGAACCTGCACAAGCATGACTGGGATATCGAGAGCCTCACGGGATACCTCTTCCCTGCGCCCCCGTGGTACCACACCCTCCCCTTCATGATCCTCCTGGGGTTCGTCATCGACCTCGTGACCCTCCCGCGGCCCGGCCTCCTCCTCTTCGGGACCCTGACCCTGAGCCTCCCGGGGATCTTTGCGATCCTCGCCACCTACCCCCTCGTGGAGATCACCGGCTCCCCCATGACCTGGAACCGCTCCTCCCTCCTCGCCCTCTTCGGGGTCGCCTTCTCCATCCTCACCATCTCGGCCGGGCTCATCCTCCCCGGGGGCGGGCTCCTCATGTTCCTCTTCGGCTTCTCCCTCGGGGTCGTCTTCGGGATCCGGCTCCTCGTCCTCGCCGCCATCGCCGACCACCGGTTCATCCGCATGATCCCGGCGGCCCTCGTCCAGTCCCTCGCCATGGCCCTCCTCGCGGCTGCCTTCTTCCCTGCAGGGTTCTCTTCCCTCGTCCTCGTGGCCCACCTCGCTGTCGGGGGCGGTGTTGCCCTCTTCATCTGGCTCGTGGAGCAGCCCCTCATGGACACCCATAACATCAGCATCTTCCATTTCCTGAACGCCTTCCTCTCGTATCTCGACGGGGAGCCCGGCCTCGACCGCATCTTCCGGGCCTTCGGCGAGGAGGTGACGGTCCCGCAGGGGAGCCTGGTCTTCCGGCGGGAGGGGAGGCCCGATACCATCCTCACCTCCCCGAACATCCACCCCGGCCCCCTGGGGGACATCGGCGGCGGGAACCTCCCGAAGCTCCTCTATGCCTCCTTCCCGGGGGAGGTGCTCGTGGCTCACGGGTGCGCCACCCATGACTTCAACCCGGTCTCCGACGACGAGATCCATATCGTGGTGAAGGCCGTCCACGAGTCCCTGAAGAACCTGGGCTTCCACCCCTCGGCAGGGAAGTCCCGGTGGTTCCTCCAGGGCTCCGTGAGCCTCCTCGCCCAGCGGTTCGGCGACTCCGTCCTCCTCGTGGCCACCCGGTCCCCGTCCCGGACCGAGGACCTGGACCTCGGCCTCGGCCTCACCTTCCTCGCGGAGGGGAACGCAGCCTTCGCCCATACCGTGTTCGTCGATGCCCACAACAGCGCGGGGGACATCGGGGACGGGGTGTACTCGGGTACCCGGATCGCCACCGATTACCACTCCGCGGTGAAGGAGGCGGTGGGAACCCTGAAGGGTGACGGCATGGAACGGTTCCGGATCGGCGTCTCCCGGGTCCCCGTCCCCTGGGGCCTCGGGCAGGGCTTCGCGGAGCTCGGGATCCAGGCCCTGGTGGTGGAGGCGCAGGGCCAGAAGACTGCCTACGTGCTCATGGACGGGAACAACATCGCGACGGGCGCCCGGGAGGTCTTCACCGGTGCCCTCGAGGATATGGCAGACCATGCCGAGGTGATGACCACGGACACCCACCTCGTGAACA
>JAJRCS010000163.1 GCA_028678815.1 Methanomicrobiales archaeon
GCCGGCCGGGCCTTGGCCTCGTAGGCGCCCGTGGAGGCGCCGCTCGGGGCGGCCGCCCGGCCGTAGCCGTTCTCGGTCCAGACCTCGGCCTCCACGGTGGGATTCCCCCGGGAGTCGAGGATGGTCCGCATCCTGATGAGCTCGATCTCCGTCATCGCTCTAGATACCTACCCTGCGTTTCACGGTGATGGGGATCATCCCGGCCGCGAACTCCTCCAGGGCGATCTCCAGGGGATCGGTCCGCTCGCTCTTGACGAGCACCGGTGCCCCCATGGAGATCTGGAGCGCCCGCGCCCCGATGATCCTCGCCCGTTCATACCTCGTGTACGTCTCCATCGTCCCTCCCCTCAGTTCCCTGGATGGGGTCGCTGAGATTTGAACTCAGGTCACGGCATCCCGAACGCCGCAGGATGGTCCAGGCTACCCCACGACCCCTCACTGGTACGGATTGAGATCGTCGACGATCTCCTTGTGGGAGAGGATCATCCTCCGGCAGCAGTAGCGTTCCACGCCGAGGTCGGTGAGGACCCGTGCTGGGTCCTCCCCGGCGTCCCGCCGGCTCTTGAACTCATCCCACACCGTGGATATCACCTTTCCACAGGTAAAACATCGCACGGGTATCATACGATCCGCTCTCTCATTAGATCTCGGCCCCTCACCGATAAGACTTTTGGAACTTCTTGCGTGCGCCGCGGCCGTGGGGCTTCTTGCTCTCCTTCTGCCGCGAGTCGTTCACAAGGAGCGTCCGGTCGTACCCGAGGTAGGTGTCCTTGATCTTCGGGTCATTGTGCCAGGAGAGGATCCCCCGGGCGAGGGCGGTCCTGACCGCCTCGGCCTGCCCCGTGGTCCCTCCCCCGCGGACCTCGATGTTGGCATCGATGCCCTCCATCGCCGTGGGGAGGAGGGTGAGGGGCTCGGAGATCTTCATCCGGGCGAGTTCGGTCCCGTAGATCTCGAGGGGGACCGAGTTGATCCGGATCCTCCCCTTCCCTGCCTTGAAGGTGGCCCGTGCCACCGCTGTCTTGCGCTTGCCGCTCGTGTTGATGATCTTGACCATTGTCTCCTCACCTCTCAAAGGACGCCCCGAGGAACTTCGAGACGGTCCCGACGGTCACGAACTGGGGGGTGGAGAGCCGCGTCTTCGAGGCCGCCTCGAGGGTCTCCATCTCCTTCCCCGCGAATTCCTTCGGCACTCCCACGTACACCTTTACCCGCTTCAGGGCGGAGTCGCCCCGTTCCCGCTTGTAGGGGACCATCCCCCGGATGGTCCGCTTCACGATGTGGTCCGGCCTCCGGGGGAAGAAGGGCCCTCCCTCCCGGGAGCCCCGCTCCCTCTTGCGCCTGTAGATGGCAAAGACCCGGGCCCGGGTCCCCGAGATGACGGCCTTCTCGGCGTTCACCACGGCGATCTCCTCGCCCGCGAGGAGCCGGGTCGCGAGGATGGAGGCCATCCTCCCGAGGATCATCCCGTCTGCATTGATGATGGTCACCATGGGTATCACCGGAGGATCCTCACGCCGTTCCCCTTGGGGTTCTTCTTGAGGAGCTCCTCGATGGTGAGGCAGGTCCCATTGGCCTTCTCGATCTTCTCCGCTGCCGAGCCCGAGAAGTTCAGGGCCGCGACCACCACGGGCTCGGTGAGGGCACCGGTCCCGAGGACCTTGCCCGGAACGATGAAGGTCTCGCCCGACCGGGCATAGCGGCTGATCTTGCTCAGGTTCACCTCGGCGTAGTTCCTGCTCGGGGCCTCCAGCCGGTCGGCGATGTCCCGCCAGACGGCAGCCTCGTTCTTCCGGGAGGTCTCCTTCAGGCGGCTGATGAGGGCGAGGAGGCGCGGGTTCGTCTTTCCCATGGTCTTTGTCATTTCGTCTCCCTCCCGGAGACATCGGAGAGGATGGTCTCCAGGTCGGTTGCCTTCTTCCTGATGTTCTCAACGGCGGTCGAGAGGACCCCGAGGACCGGGAGGGACCCGTCCCCCTCCACCGTGAAGATGAACCGCGTGGGATCGGGGTTCACCCGGATGGAGTACTCGGTCCCGATGGAGGCCGAGAGGCAGGCCCGCTCGCAGAGCTTGCAGAGGGAGCAGTCCTCGAGGTGGCCGGGGAGGACCACCGCCTTCCCGCCCTCGGTGCCGAGGACGCCCCGGGGGCACTCCTCGACGCACATCCCGCAGCCGTCGCAGTGTTCGTCGATGCTGATGACCGGGTAGTTCTTGTACCCGCAGGCCGTGGTGGCCTGCCACTTGGCATGGGCCTTTCCCGTGGCGAGGTGGGCCTTCGCCTCGATGACCACCTTCTGGTCCTCGTTCAGCTTCACGATGGGGATGTTCTCGTCCACGGGGCCCGCCGCGGAGTCCTGGGGGATGAGGTCCCGCGAGGTGACCATCCGGGGCCCCTCGACGGAGAGGGTGTACGTGGCCGTGCAGGCCGGGCAGCCGGCACCCTCGCAGGAGCACTGGTCCTTCGGGACATGGGTGGAGAGGTCGGTCCGGAGGGGAATGAGCCCGAGCCGGTGGGCGAGCATCTCGTCGAAGAGGACGCTCGTGTTGTCATAGATCCGGATGTCCTCGATGGCGAGGGTCGGGACCCCGGAGATCATCTCCCGCCGGACGGTGTTCGCGAAGGACGGCCAGGCCCCCGAGAGGTAGAACCGGGCCGTGTTGTCGGTGACCCGGACGAAGGTGATCTCCATCTAGACTCTCCTTCCCCGCCGCCCGCCCTTCGGCCGGCAGCTGTCATGGGGGACCGGGGTGACGTCCTCGATCCGCCCGATGCGCATGCCGGCCCGGGCGAGGGCCCGGATGGCGGCCTGGGCCCCCGGCCCGGGGCTCCGCTGCTTGCCCCGGCC
>JAJRCS010000202.1 GCA_028678815.1 Methanomicrobiales archaeon
GATGGCGGGTTGCTCCAGGTCGGGTCCTACAGACCCTCCCTCTGATGAATCCTCCCAGGTCACACCCCGCCAGATGGCGGGTTGCTCCAGGTCGGGTTCTGATGAACCCTCCCTTCCCCCAGGAGCGTCTGCACGTTCAACTGGATGGTATGGAAATGAACGACGGGAGGTTTTCATGAGATCCCGGATACGGCCATGAGTCCCTACAGGATCAGCCGCTTCTTCATGAGGTTCACGGCGAGGACGAAGGTGACGGCCGCGACGGCGACGATCCACCCGAGGGAGAGGAGGAACAGCGGGGTGACCTGCGAGAGGGTGAGCATCCGGGTGATCAATACCACGTGAGTGAGGGGCAGGAAGGCGTAGGCAAAGACCTGGAGGGGGACCGGGAGGATGGTTAAGGGGAAGAAGGTGCCGGAGAAGAGGAACATCGGGGTGATAAAGAGGAAGGTGGGGAGGTTCAGGGTCTCGATGTTCGGGGTGAGGGCCGTGAAGCACATGCCGATGGAGGCGAAGAGGAGGCCGGCCAGGAGGGCGAAGGGGAGAACGAGGAGGGAGCTGGGGAGGTCCACGACCCGGAAGACCACGAGGACCGGGAGCATGATGGCGGCGTTCACGAGGCTCCGCGTGGCACCCCAGAGGATCTCCCCCGTGATCACCTCCTCGATGGAGAGGGGGGTCGCGATGATGGCATCGAAGGTCTTCTGGAAGTACATCCGGACGTACGAGCTGTAGGTGGTCTCGAAGAAGGCCGCGTTCATGATGCTGATGGCAAGGAGGGCCGGGGCGATGAACTCGGGATACGGCACCCCGTTGATCTCGTTCACGAAGACCCCGAGGCCGTACCCGAGGGAGAGGAGGTAGAGGATGGGCTCGAGGAGGGGTGGCAGGAAGTTGACCCGGAAGGTCCTGGCAAAGACATCGAGGTTCCGCTGCCAGACCCGCCAGGTCCGGCCGGTGACCCGGGGCGGGGAGAGGTACGCGGAGAGGCTCATTCCTTCAGCCTCCTCCCCGTGAGCTTCAGGAAGACGTCCTCGAGGCTTGCCGGACGGGCCATGACCTCGATGGGGCTGCACTCCTCCATGATGGCGTCGGTGACCTCCCTCGGCCGGGAGGTGAAGACCTGGATCCGCTCACCCGCGGGCTCATACCGTTCACCCAGCTTCCCGAGGCAGGCGAGGACCTCGGGCTTGTTCTCGGCCTCCACGACATCCACCCCCGCGTGCTTGCGCACAAGTTCCTGCGGCCGGCCCATCTCGATGATCCGGCCGAGGTCCATGATGACGATCCGGTCGCAGAGCTGCGCCGCCTCCTCCATGTAGTGGGTGGTGAGGAGGATGGTGTTCCCTTGGGACCGGAGGGCCCGGAGCCGGTCCCAGATGAGGTGCCGGGCCTGGGGGTCGAGGCCGACGGTCGGCTCGTCCAGGATGAGGAGCCGGGGGTTGTTGATGAGGGCCCGGGCGAGGATGAGCCGGCGCTTCATCCCTCCGGAGAGCTTCTCGATGGAGGTCTCCCTCTTCTCGGAGAGCTGGACGAATTCGAGGAGGGAGCCGATGGTCGCCCCGGCGGTCTCGGCGGGGATGTCGAAGTACCGGGAATAGACCATGAGGTTCTCCTCCACAGAGAAGTCCGGGTCCAGGTTCGTCTCCTGGGGAACCACGCCGATGAGGCCTTTGATCTCTGCCTCGTGGCCCGAAACGTCCGTGCCAAAGACCTCGAGCCTCCCGGAGGTCTTCGGGGAGACACACTGGATCATCCGCATGGTGGTGGTCTTCCCGGCGCCGTTCGGCCCGAGGAACCCGAAGACCTCCCCCTCCCTTACCGTGAAGGATACCCGGTCCACGGCGACGAAGTCGCCGAACCGCTTTACGAGGTCCTCGGCAAGGATGACGTCTCCCACAGGCAACCACCGGCCGGCCTTTCTCCAAAATCATCGCGGGGCCTGATAAACCCTCGCCGCCCTGGCACCGGATCAGGCGACCCGGACGCCGGCACCGGTGTTCCGGGGCGCGGAGATCCAGGCCCCGCCGCCGCCATGCTCCTCCAGGAATCCCTCCGCCGCGGAGAGGATCCCGGGCGCCCCGGTATCCGTGACGGCATAGACGGTGGGCCCGAAGGAGGACATCCCGGCGCAGGCGGCCCCGGCGCTCCTCAGCTCCTCCATGAGGAGCGGGATCACCGGGGGCTGGAGCCCGACCTCGACCCGTTTGAACCCGAGGCCCTGGATCCGGTTCACGGCCTGCCCGAAGAGGTCCAGGTCATGGTCCACGACCCCGGGGAGCATGCGCAGGAGGACCTCGTGGCAGGTCTCCCGGACCTCCTCCAGGGGGACCGGGCAGGCGGTCCGGAAGATCTCCACCTCCTCACCCCCGCTTGCCCCCGCCGTGAGGGAGGGGGTGGCAAGGACGATGCGCCAGTCGGCGGGGAAGTCGTGCCGGGCGATGACAGGGGCGGGGCGCACCCCGCTCGCGGCGGCAGAGGGGAGGAAACCGGTCTTCTCGGCGCCGGGGCCGAAGGCATGCCCCCCGTCCACGATGAAGCCCCCGGTCTCGAAGGCTGCCGTCCCGATCCCCGAGGTCCCGCCCCGGCCCGCGAGCCGGGCGAGCTCCCTCGCCGGGAGGCTCCGGCCGAAGAGCTCGCAGGTGGCCCGGGCGACGGCGAGGGCGATCTGGGTTCCCCTCCCGAGGCCGACGTGGGGGGGGTAGATCCTCGAGAGGGTGATCTCCACCCCGCCCGGTGCCCGGATGCCGGCGAGGACCCGGGCCGCGGCCCTCCCGGCCGTCTCCCGTGCCCGTTCGTCCCCGCCCCTGACCAGGGTCTCCCCGGCGCGGCTCACCTCGAGGAGGATCCCCGGTTCCTCCAGGGAAAGGCCGATCCCGCCGTCCACCCGCCCGATCCCCCCGTGCAGGTCGATGAGGCCCAGGTGGATCCGGGAGGGCGTCTCCACCATCACCCGCTCCTCGTCCAGGAAGGCGCTCGCGGGGAACTGCTCCTCGATGGCGATGAGGGGCTCCCCCCGGTGGATGATCTGGTAGCGCCGGGAGAGGAGAGGCTCGCCCCTGAAGATGCCGAAGATCCGGGCATGCTCGCTCCCTGCGGCAACGATCCGGGCGTCGAGGATCTCGCGCCGTGCCTCGATCCGGTGGCGGGCGAGGATCCGCCCGATGGGGATATCGGCCCGCATGAGATCCTCCCGGAAACCGGGGGAGAGGCGGCCGAGGGGGGTGTCCGAGACCGCGTAGATGAGGGGCGTTCCCGTCGCCGCCTCCTCGATCTTCACCACCCGGTGGTTCACCGGGTCCCCTTCCTGCACCCCGAGGAGGCAGGCGACCTCCTTCCCGGCACCAATCACCTCCTGGGCGAGGGTGGCGATCCTCACCTCGCCCCGGGTGATCACCTCGAGGAGCCGGGTGACCGAGCCGTCCGTCCCGAGGAGGATCCGCTGCACCTTCGAGAGCCTCCCCGCCTCCTCCTCGAGCTCCCGGATCCGGATGTGGATATCCATCGAGCAGCATCTCGTGACTCCCCGTATATAAACCGATCCAAAGCGAAACCGGCCGGGGAAATCTCTCCTCCCGGCCGGCTCAGAGTGCATCCCGGCCCGGGGAACGCCTGCCAGGGATTCAGGGGATGATCTCGCAGCCGTTGTACCGGGGGTGGGCGAAGTCCTCCATCCCGATGGTCCCCTCCCTGAGGAGCTCCCGCACCCGGGGGAGCGCCCCGGTGAGCCCCCGGTGGAGGTTCTCCACCGTCCCGCAGACCGCCCGCTCCAGCTCCTCCGGCCAGGGGCTGAGGATCCGGGCATAGAGACACCTCCCCCCGCAGAAGGTCCGGATGGGGCAGCCCGTGCAGAAGGATCCCGTGTCCGGGGGAGAGGGGAGCGCCCGGGGGTCCGAGCTCCGGATGTGCCCGAGGTAGAACTCCTTCATGCCCACCATGCAGGGGCAGGGGCCGATGGAGCCGTCGGTCATGATGGTGAGGTTCGCGTGCCCGGCCCCGCACCGGAGGAAACTCCCCCGGCCCGCGAGGAGGTCCTCCATGGGGTCGATGAAGGGATACCACCTCGGCACCATCCCGTCGTGCTCCATGCGGCCGACCCAGTCGTCGATGAGGGCACGGATCCCCGGGTTGTAGGACCGGCCGGCCCAGCCGGTGAAGGCACGGCTCCCGTGGTCCGTGGCAAGGTCCGCGTCGAGCTGCCAGTGGATGGAGGGAAAGGAGAAGTCACCGTTTTCCGCGAGGAACCGCACCGATCCCGCGATATCGGTCCTCTCGGTCACCGTCATCCGGGCGATGATCTCGCCCCGGTACCCTCCCGCGACGACCCTCTTCAGGTTCGCCATGACCCGGTCATAGGTCCCCTCCCCCCGGGAGCCGTCCGTGATCTCCCTGGGGCCGTCGATGGAGACGAGGAGGGTATCGATCCGGTTCACCACGTGCCCTGGGAGCCGGTCGAGGAGGAGGCCGTTCGTCTGGACGAGGAACCGCTTTGCAGGGGCATGCTCCACCATCTCGGTGACGAGGTCTGGCCTGAGGAGGGGCTCGCCCCCGTAGAAGATGAGGGAGGCATCGGGGTCGTGCTCCAGGAACCGGTAGAGGATCTCCGGGTCATAGGCGAGCTCGAGGGGGAGATCGCCGTCGATCTCCGGGCCCGGGTCCCCGGGCTCCTCACCGGCGAAGGGCTTGCCCCGGCAGTAGGTGCAGGAGAGGTTGCAGTGGTCGGTGAGGATGACGTGGTAGTACACCGGGATTCCCGGAAGTATGGGTACGCCGGGGGAAAAAGGTACCACCAGGGGAATGGTCATATGGGGGCGGGGAGATCCCTTCTCCATATGATCACCCTCGCGGATATCAGGCAGGCCCGGGACCGGATCGCCCCCCACGTCATCCGGACGCCCCTCGTCCCCTCCCCTACCCTCTCGTCCATGAGCGGGTACGAGGTGTACCTGAAGCTCGAGACGATGCAGAAGGCGGGCTCCTTCAAGGTCCGGGGCGCCATGAACCGGATCCTCTCGCGGCGGGGCGAGATCGGGGAGAAGGGGGTGGTGGCCGCCTCGGCCGGGAACCATGCCCAGGGCGTCGCCGTGGCGGCCCGGGTGGCGGGAATCCCCGCAACGGTGGTGATGCCGGTCTGGGCACCGGTCTCGAAGCAGGCGGCAGCCCGGTCCTACGGGGCGAGGGTGATCCTCTCGGGCGGGACCCTGGAGGAGAGCATGGTCCATGCGGGGGAGCTCGCGGGATCGGGAATGACCATCATCCCTGCCTTCGATGACTGGGAGGTCATCGCCGGTCAGGGGACCATCGGGCTGGAGATCCTCGAGGACCTGCCGGGGACGGACCTGATCCTCGTACCCGTGGGGGGCGGGGGGCTCATCGGCGGGATCGCCGTCGCGGCGAAGGGGCTCGACCCCCGGGTCGGCATCCGGGGGGTCCAGGCGGCTGCCTGCCCCTCCGCGGCAGAGGCGGTGAGGGCAGGGAGGCCGGTCCTTGTTCCGGCAGGCCCCACCCTCGCGGACGGCATCCGGGTCAGGCAGGCCGGCGACCTCACCTTCCCCCTCCTCCGGGACCTGGTGGAGGAGATCCTCCTCGTGGAGGAGGAGGAGATCGCCATGGCCATGCTCCTCCTCCTGGAGCGGAAGAAGGTCATCGCCGAGGGGGCGGGGGCGGCACCCCTCGCCGCCCTCCTCTCCGGGAAGGTCCGGGCCCGGGCGGGCTCCCGGGTCGTCCTCGTGGTGAGCGGGGGGAACGTGGATACCCCCCTCCTGGACCGGGTAATCCGCCATGGCCTCGTCCGGAGCGGGAGGGTCCTCCAGGCTGAGGTTATCCTCGACGACCTTCCCGGCTCCCTGGCACGCCTCCTCTCGGTCATCGCCGGCGCCGGCGGGAACATCCTCCATATCCACCATGCCCGGGGAGGACGGGAACTCCCCGTGCGGTCGGTGCGGGTGGCCCTCGAGATCGAGACGAGGGACGAGGGGCACGGGAGGGAGATCGCGGGGGCGGTGGAGGGGGCCGGGTACCGGCTCGTGGTGAGCTAGGGGAAGGCCACAGGCGGGACTCCCGGAAAAGCCCGGTACGAGCTCCTTCGGGCAGGATCTTGCCGGCACGGCGGGTGAAGGGGAGAATAAGGCACAATGAGGCACGGATCTCCGATCGGAGAGAAGTCATCCTTCGGAAGCCCGCCCAGACAGCCCTTTCCCTCTGCCTGTTCCCCCATCTGCAGGCAAAAAATGCCGTAAAGTATTTAAACCTTCGAAACGTTATTTCAGTTATACAAACCTAAAATTACATTTGAGGAGTAAAAATGGGACAGAAAGTAGGATCTGAAAAGATTAAGCGCGAGAAGGGCTACCTGTACTACCTGGGGAAGGACGGCTACGTCTGGGCCGCTCCCATGAAGAACAACCCCGGCGGCAGGAAGAAGAAAGTCGGGTCAGAGCGTATCCCGAAGGAGTCCGGGTACCTCTACTACATCGACAAGGCGGGCTTCGTGGCAAAGGCCAAGATGAAGAACGCCTGAATCTTCTCCTTCTTTTTCGGACTTTCCCTGAACCATCTGTAACCCTCCAGCAGGAGCTCTCTCGTCGTGCCCTGCAGGGTACAAAGCTCTATCTCCTCAGACGGAGCCTTCCTCATGAGGTGATCTGACCTGTCTTCCGGCGAGAACCCCGCGTCCTTCACCTGCGTATTCGTGACCTGGGAGGAGCAGTACCGGCTGGCACGGGTCCTTGCCGGTAAGATCCGTTCATCGGGCTACCGGCCGGATCTCGTCATCGCCATCGGGAGGGGCGGCTACATTCCGGCGCGGATCCTCTGCGACCTCCTCTCCCTTCCCCGGCTGACCAGCGTGAAGGTCGAGCACTGGGGGACCCCGGCCGAGAAGGAGGATCAGGCCGTGATACGGTACCCCCTCTGCATCACCATCCGGGGCGAGAAGGTCCTCATCGTCGACGATGTGACCGATACCGGGGACTCCATGGCGGTCGTCCTGGAGTACGTGAAGGGCCTCGGCCCCTCCGAGGTGAAGACCGCGGTCCTCCAGCACAAGGAGGTCTCCGGGTTCCAGCCGGACTACATGGCCGAGGTCTGCCCGGTCTGGCAGTGGATCGTCTATCCCTGGGCCCTCCACGAGGACCTGCTGGGATTCTCGAAGAGGGTCCTCGCTGACCGGCCCCTCACTCCCCGGGAGCTCTCGGAGGAGCTCGCCTCCCGGTTCCGGTTCACCGCGACGGAAGAGGAGATCGGGTTCGCCCTGGATGACCTCCTCTCCTCCGGCGAGATCGTGCGGGAAGGGCCCGGGTACAGGAAGAAGGTGGAATAAGTCCTCTGAATTGTTCCAGACCGGCGCGAAACGGGCCTCAGCCCATGGCAAACTGGACCGCGGTCGGGTATTTCCGTGCGATGGCGAACGCGATGGCCCGGGCGACCCAGAGCCGC
>JAJRCS010000209.1 GCA_028678815.1 Methanomicrobiales archaeon
ATCCCCTCCCCCGGTTCCCGCCAGGCCACCTCCACCTCGTCAGCCCGGAACCCGGGGAGGATCTGCGACTCCTCCACGGGGAGGGACTGGCCGGAGGCGAGCATGAGCCGCCCGGTGTAAGCGATCATGGCTCCGTTGTCCCCCAGGTACTTCGGCCCGGGGACCGCGAACCGGGCACCCCGTTCCTCGCACATGATCCGTACCATCTCCTGGAGCCGCCGGTTCGCCCCGACGCCGCCGACGAGGATCACCTCGTCCTTCCCGGCATGGGCGAGGGCCCGCTCGGTCACCTCGACGCACATGGCAAAGGCGGTCTCCTGGAGCCCGGCGCAGACGTCCTCCAGGGGCGCCTTCGCCTCCTTTGCGGCGGAGACGATCCCCGAGAAGGCGAGGTCCATCCCCTTCACCGTGTAGGGGAGGGCGAGGGGCTCACCCTCCCGTGCGAGGGCCTCGATGGCCGGCCCGCCAGGGTGGGGGAGGCCCCGGCTCCGGGCGAACTTGTCCAGGGCGTTCCCGAGGCCGATGTCCAGGGTCTCGCCGAAGATCCGGTACCTCCGGTTCAGGAACCCGAGGACCTGGGTGTTCGCCCCGCTCACGTAGAGGACGATGGGATCGGAGCATCCCGTGGCAAACCGGCCGATCTCGACGTGGGCGACGCAGTGGTTCACCCCGGCGAGGGGGACCCCCAGGCCGAGGGCGAGGGCACGGGCGGCGGTGGCGGTGGTCCGGAGGCAGGGCCCGAGGCCGGGGCCCCGGGAGAAGGCAACCCCGGTCACGGGGGGGGCATCCCTCAGTGCCCGGGCGATGACCTCCTTCATCACCTGGGCATGGTGCTGGGCGGCCTCCCTCGGGTGGATGCCACCCTGCGGGGGCTGGTATGCGTGAGAAGAGAGGGTGATGAGATCGTCGTCGAAGACCGAGGCAGAGAGGTTCCAGGCCGTGCCCTCGATCCCCAGCACCGGCCCTTTCTGCATCGGCAGTCCGTCTCTGTTCCGGTTCTATTCCTTCTTCTTGAACTCGGTGTACCCGCACTTGCCGCAGGAGACCCGGTCCTTGTGCTCGGCCATGAGGACGCCGGGCCCGCACCGGGGGCAGTGCCTCCTCGTGGGGACGGCCTTCCCGTCCTGGAGGGTGTAGTAGCTCGATCGCTTCGTCGCCATGCCGGATCAGGCCTCCATTGCGGGTTCCTTCGGGACAACCTTCACGGATTCCTTTGCGGGCTCCTTCGGGGCAGCCTTCGGGGCCTCCTTTGCGGGTTCCTTCGGGACAGCCTTCGCGGATTCCTTTGCGGGCTCCTTCGGGGCAGCCTTCGGGGCCTCCTTTGCAGCCTCCTTCGGGGCCGGCGCTGCCACCTCGGGCTCGGCGCCCTCCTTGGGCTTCGGCTTGCCCCTCGCCATGAGGTACGGCCGCTCGGTCTTCGCGAGCATCGCCTCGTCGTCGTACACCCGGGCGGTGCCCTTCATGGTCCTCTCGCCGAACCGGGTCTTCACCGAGTCGAGCACGACCTTCTTCTCGTCGAGGTTCAGGATGGCGCAGACCTTGCCCATCACCTCGCTCCGGGACGGGGTGCTCCCGGTGTACCCGAGGGTAAAGGAGAGCTCCCTCCGCTTGAGGAGCTCGTTCCTCCTGTCACCCGTTATCTTCAGATCAGCCGTTGGGATCATCGGTATCCTCCATACATTCGCTCCCTGTTTATTTAAAGGGTGGTGCCCTTCCGGCCATGCCCGGTGTTCTCCTCGTGGATGAACCGGTCGACGAAGGCGGCGGCGAGGACCTTCGCCTCGCGGTCCACCTCCCTGAGGACCACCCCCTCCCCCGGCTGCCCGTAGAGGACCACCGCGCCCTCGGGGGCCGCGAGGACGAGGGGGAGGACGGCGAGGTCCTCCTCCCCCTCCACGAAGATGAGGGCGGGGGGGCTCGCCAGGGCGTCCCGGATGGCCCGGACGAGGTCGTCGGAGATGGTGCCCGCCGGGTTCCTCGCCATGATCCGGCGGAGGGGGAGATCGGGGACCCTGGTGCAGGGCGCCCGCATGGTATGCCCGTCGATGATGGCGATCCGGGGAACCACCCCCTCCTTGAGGAGGTTGTAGGTGACGACATCCCCGACGGCATAGACCGTGCGCCCCCGGATGCGGGGGAGGAGCGCCCGGATGCCGGGGAAGACCTCTCCGAAGGGCCTCTGCAGGGACGACCTCTCGGCCTCCGGGAGGCGTCGGTGCATCAGCGGACCTTCAGGGCGTACCGACCGGGGAGCTTGATGTTCAGGCGCCGGGCCATCTCGGAGTGCTCCGGGTCGATGATGACCAGGTAGCCCGCCCAGTCCTGGGTGAGCAGGGGGGACCCGCAGACGGTACAGGCCTCCCCCTCCACCACCCGGTGGCACTGCCTGCAGACGTTCGCCTGCTTCTTACGCACGACCATTGCTCTTCCCCTTCTCCTGCTCCTTCTCGAAGTCCTCGACGAGCCACCGGTGGGTCCCGAGGCCGGCCTGCCGCATGGTGAGGCCGATCTTCGACTCCCGGGGCTCCCGCTCGTTCAGGGAGAGGGTGACCACCCGGGCCCGGATGGCGTCCCCCACGCCGATGAAGCGCTTGGACTCCTGGCAGATGAGCCGGCCGTTCTTCTCGTCGTAGTTGATGAAGTCGTCCGATATCTGGCTCACGTGGAGCATGGCATCGATGGGCCCGAGGGAGACGAAGCACCCGAAGGTGGTGGTCTCCACCACGTCGCCGTCGATGACCTCCTGGAGGGCGAGCCGGAGGACGAGGGCCTCGAAGGTCACGTCATAGTAGACCGCCCCGTCCCCGGGGATGAGCTCCCCCTCGCCCACGTCGAGGATCTTCGTCACGGCGATGAAGATGCCGATCTCCCGGTCGATGGCCCCCTCGAGCTGCTGCTGGAGCACGTTGAGGACCACCGAGTTGAGGGGCTCCCCCAGCCTGTTCGGGGGAACCCGGACCTTGT
This sequence comes from Methanomicrobiales archaeon, assembly GCA_028678815.1. Lineage (GTDB taxonomy): Archaea > Halobacteriota > Methanomicrobia > Methanomicrobiales > JACTUA01 > JACTUA01. The sequence goes on from JAJRCS010000209.1 coordinate 2,965, forward strand.
CCACGAGCTTCATTCTGAAATACATGCTGTCACCTTACCCACGGATGAACTCGAGCCGCTTCCGGCTCCTCAGGGTCACCACGCCGAGCCCCCTCCCGAGGAGGGACTGGCGGACCGCCCGGTCGTTCGTCACCACAACGCACCCCGATTCCTCTGCCACCCGGATCACCCTGCCGTCCACGTCGCCACCGGGCCCGGGGGAGGGGAGGACCGTGCACCGACGGGCGAGGTCGAGCCCCACCCGGGCGGCGGCCGCGTCCCGGCCCCGGCCCGATCCGATCCCCTGGAGCTCCCGGACCACCTCTTCCAGGGTGAGGAGCTCGCAGGCGCCGAAGATCCCCTCGAGCTCCCGGACCAGGTCGATCCCGAACTGGACCGGGAGGAGGAAGGCATTGGTATCCAGGAGGACCTTCACTCGCCCAGCACTCCCATCCCGATGAGCCGCCACCTGCCCCCCACCTGCCGGCTGATGGCGATCCGGGCCCCGACCTCGGCGCAGACGGGGCGCTTCAGGACCGCCTCGATCTGGTCCTTCCTCGCGTTCGCCACGATCCCCACGGTCACCGCCGTACCCACGGAGAGCATGAGGGGCTCCTTGATCTTCAGGGGCTCCACGTTCACCTCGCTCTCCGACCCGACGACCCGCTCCATGAGGGTCACCTGGAACCGGAGCCGGTCCCAGACGGGGGGGAGCTTCCCGGGGAGGCCTGCCACCTGCCCCGCGAGGGCGTCGCTCTTCGTGAGGGCGGGGTCGAGTTTCGTGGCGACGCCGAGGAGACCGCCGGGGGTCGCCTCTGGCACCTTCTTCGAGCCCGTCTGGATGGAGGTGACCTTCGTGACGATGGGGTCCCACTTCGTCCGGTTCTCCACCACGCTCGAGAGCCCGGGCCGGATCTCGAGGTCATCGTCATCATGGAGGACCCCCCGGATGAGGGAGCCCCCGATGACCCCGCCCCGGAGGTCCTTCCAGCTGGAACCCGGCTTGTTCACGTCGAAGGACCGGGCGATGAGGAGGACCGCGGACTTGGAGGGGTCCCGCTGGGGCTCGGGGATGGTGGAGTCGAGGGCCTGGATGAGGGCCCCGATGTTGATCTTTTTCTGGGCAGAGACGGGGATGAT
>JAJRCS010000025.1 GCA_028678815.1 Methanomicrobiales archaeon
CCGGATCGGCCGCCCTGGGGTCCCCGGAATCCGGGTGAAGCCCCGGGCGGTGCCGGGGGAGCGGGCAGCGGTACCCCGGGGGAAAAAGGGTTACTTCCTGACGGCCATCGTGAGGACGGCGCCGAGAAAGGCCAGGCCTACGAAGTAGAGGGCAATGAGGAAGTACAGGAAGATCCCGGTGCCCCAGCCCGCGAGGTACCCCATCCCCGGGGTGTTCACGAGCCTCTGGTAGAAGGCGATGGCGATGACGATGGCTGCGAGGAGACCGGCAAGCACCCCTGCCTTCGCCCTCAGCAGCACGTCCCCCTTTGCGATGTACCCCGCGGTGAACCCCCCGATGACGGGTCCCGCGAAGGGGACGAGGAGATCCACGACCACCATGAGGATCCATCCGGCAATGACCCCGGTGATAAAATCCTTCCGTGTTGCGCCAGTCATGTGCAACAATGGAATAGGCCGATATTTATTCGTATCCAAAGGGGGACGGGAGAAGACCGGGGGAGAAACGCGAGGGGGGCTGCCGGGTCAGATCTCTGATCCCGCGGGGGGCAGCTCCTCGTCGTGCCACCGCCTCTTGTAGATGATCCCGACGAGGATCGAGATGATGATGACCGAAAACGCGGTGACCATGAGGACCATGAGGAGGACATCGTTCCTGGCGTTTGAGTAACTCGCGAAGATCACCACGAGGGCCGCGGTGATGTTCCGGGAGCCGGCCCCGAAGGCGATCTCCTCCCGGGATCCCTCCGAGAAACCCCCCAGGAGGTACCCGAGCCCCAGGGCACCCAGGGTGAAGAGGATGGCCACGGGGATGGCGAGCGCCCCCGAGCTGCTGCCCGCAAAACCCCCCAGCCGTAAGAGGAAGACGATGCCGAGGGTGAGGAGGATGATGGCGGTGGAGATGTCGGAGGTCCAGTCCATGACAGGCGTGAGGCGCCCAGCGAGGGCCGGAGAACGACTCCGGAGGAGGAGCCCGAGGATGATGGGGATGAGGATGAGCACCACCAGGTTCCTCGTGACCTCGAGAGGGTCTGCCTGCGCCCAGGGCAGGATGATGGGGAGGAGGAGGGGCATGATGACGATGGTGACCATGGTCATGAGGATGGTCAGGGAGACCGCCCGGGCGACGTTCCCCCCGGTGACCTGGGCCACCTTCATGGTGGTCGGGGCGCCCGCGGCGATGCTCACGAGGAGAAGCCCCCCGGCGAGCTGCTCGTTCATGGGGATGAGGGCGATGAGGACGAGGGCGAGGAGGGGGACGAGGACGAAGTTGGTACAGAGGGCCACGCCGAGGAGCCGCCGGTCCCGGACCGGCTCGAGGAGATCCCCGGGGGTCGCGGAGAGCCCGGTCAGGAACATGCTCGACAGGACGAAGACATAGATGAAGAAATACCCGATCCCGTAGAGCACCTGGGCTATCGGGGGTGTTCCGCCCGACAGGAGCATCGAGGCAAAGCCATCCATAAGGGGGGAGAGGAAGAAGAAGGGAGGCCGGGTGCCGGCCGGATCGGCCGGTCCTGCCTCACCTCATCAGGACTTTGTGTAGACCAGGGTGTTCTTCATCGAGGTGCTGTCCGTTATCGTCAGCTTGCCCGAAGCGCTGTTGTACTCCCACTTCGCCGCGTTCTGGAGGATGCCGAGGTAACTGGTCTCCTGGGACATCGCGGGATCGGGGCACATCATCCTCGTGGTGGCGAGGGGGCTCACCCCGATGGCAGAGGAGCCGGTGAGGACATAGGTCCCCGAGTACTGGTTGCACCCCCCGTTCCCCGAGAGCTTCCCGTCTGATCCGAAGACCGCGGTGGTCGTAACGCCGGATGCGAGGGTCAGGGCTGCGTTGTTCTTGGTCATCCCGGTGAGGCTCCAGGTTCCCATGATGGCTGAGGGTATCGGGACGGGCGTCTCCGTCCCCGGCTTGAAGACGATCTTGCTCCCCGGGGTCCCGGCATCGAAGATGGTCAGCTGGGTGCCCGTGTTCTCGAACCGGGCTGCGGCTCCTAGGATACCGAGGTACGCCCGTTCCTGGGTGTCATAGACGTTCCCGCAGCTCATGAGCGTGCTGATGATGTCACCGACGGTCATGGAAGATCCGTTCGTGGTATACCCGGCGCTGTACTGGTTACACCCGCCGAAGCCCTGGACCGTCCCGTCCGACCCGAAGATCGCGTAGATCTGGGCGTCCGGCGGCGACTTGGTTACGGAGCTGCCACCGCTCATGTAGGTCATGGAGGTCACGTCCCAGGATCCGACGGGGGAAAGGACGGGGGGAGCCGTGGGTGCAGCGGTGGTCGGGACGGTGGGCACCTGCTTGACGTAGACGAGGATGCTCTGCCCTGCCTGGATGGTGAGCCGGCCACCCGAGACCTGCCAGCTGGCAGGGGAGACGAGGATCCTGGTGTAGGTGCTCGCCTGGTCCATGACCTGTGGCTCGCAGGCCATCATGGTGGAGGCGAGGTTCGGGCCCACCTGGATCTGGGAACCGGTGACCATGTACGTCCCGGAGTGCTGGTTGCATCCGTCGGTCCCGGAGATCCTGCCCTCAGGGCCAAAGGTCTCGGAGATGGTTATCCCGGGAACCAGCGTGACCGGTGTCCCGGCACTCACCATGGATTCGAGCACCCAGAACCCGACGATGGGGGACCCGGGCGGTATGGTCGGTGCCGCGGTCGTGGAGACCGGCGCCGGTGTCTCCGGCGTGGTGGTACAGCCAGCAACCCCGAGCGCTAGGATGATCAGGCCGCAGGCTAAGAGAGAAAAAGCCCTCATACCACATCACCTCGCCCTGCTGTTATAAGAACATTTGCATGGATTCCAGGGGAAAAGGCCGATGGTGCGCCTCTCACGGGCCGGAAAACCGGGATTTTTCAGGCAGATGAATGCGAAGGCCGGGCACCAGGGAGGGAGGGAACAGACAACCCCGCTCTTCTAAGTCTGAAAAAAGGGATTCTTCCATGGCAGCCCCTTCCCCGGAGGATCCGGGGAAGGCTGCCCGGGTCATCTCCCTCAGGCAGGGAGGCCGAAGGCCTTCTTCGTCCCGGGGAGGAGGCAGTAGAGGAGGATGATGCCACTGATGAGGAGCGAGGGCGCCAGGGCCTCCCAGCTCGTTCCCCCGAGGAGGGCGAAGAAGTCAAAGAGCAGGTTCAGGCCCGAGAGGATGACGCAGAAGAGCCATCCCGAGGGGTGCATGACCATGAGCATCTGGAAGACCCAGAGCCAGATGAAGACCATGAATCCCCACCAGAGCGCCCCGATGAGGGAGAATTCCCAGAAGGCGATGGGGCCGAGGTAAAAGGGCAGGATGTGGAGCATCTGCAGGGTATACACGAAGGATACGAGTGCCCCCAGCAGAGCGAGGATTGCGAGGATGGTCACGCCAATAGGTCGTTCTTTTGTCACAGGTGTTGCCATAGATAATCTCCTTGTATCTGACATCCTTGAACCACCGCCATTTATAAATTTGCCGAAATTACCCGGAACCCGACGATTCCCGTGGAGAGGCGGGACAGGATCACCCCGGGTCCCCTGGGAGTTCAAACCCCGGGTCAGGCGGATACCCGTACCAGGCATCCCCCGGCGATCCCTGAGGATTCGGCCTGATAACGTTCTGGAACAGGATTGGTGTGCTATGAAAAGGCGGAAAAAAGGCAGAGGCATAGTGCCAGGCCTGGCCGGGGCCGGTGGATCCGCTCCACCTGCCGTCCGGTTTACTTCTTCTCCTCTTCCTTCTTTTCAGCTTCCTTCTTCGCTTCCTTCTTTTCGTCGCGGCGCTCTCCGACCTTCTTTGCAGCCACTACCTTTCCGAGTAATCCCATGGTACCTTCACCTTCCTGCCCAGCCGGAGCCTGGATGCCGGGCCCTTGAAGGCTGAGCTGAACAGGGATCTGCTCATTCCAGCTATTAATAAGCATGGGTATCCTCGGGATCTGCCGGAAGGAGCCGGAACAGACGGTCTCCGGAAAGAGGATGATGCAACCAGAGGATCCGGCGCATACGAGCCTGAAGGAAGAAACGGTGGGTTGATATCTCCCCCCGTCACCCTTTCAAAATATCAGACACGGGTGATCTCCCCCTCCGGAAACAAGACGGGAATGATACACCATGCCTCCCTCTGAGACAGAAGGGCCGAAATGGCTGAACCTGCCGCGGATAGAGGTG
>JAJRCS010000063.1 GCA_028678815.1 Methanomicrobiales archaeon
GGAGGCATCGTAGTAGAGGGGCCGGGTCGGGGGGAGCTCCTTCACCCGCTCCCGGTACCTCGCCAGGGGGTCCTCGGCGACGTGGGCCTCCCCGGCATGGAGGTCCGCGACCCGGGAGTAGAAGTCATCGGGGACCTCGGCCCGGACCCCCTCCTTCTCCGCGAGATCCTGCACGGTCTCGGGTGGGATCCCGTGGGAGTCGTAGAGGGTCATCACCTCGGCGAGGGGGATGACCCCGCCCTTCTTCTTATAGCCGGCGGCCATCCGCTGGACGATCCGCCCGCCCCGCTCCAGGGTCTGCCGGTACCGCTCCACCTCCCTCCCGACGATCTCCCGGACGATGGTGTCCTCCTGGACGAAACCCTCCTTCCCGGCGATGGCCATCTGCCGGTCCACGAGGTCGCCGAGGTCGAGATCGAGCCCGAGGTCATGCATCATCCGGAGGGTGCGCCTGAGGACGAGCCGGGCGAGGTACCCCTCCCGGACATTGGAGGGGACGATGCAGTCCCCGAGCATGTACGCGAGGCACCGGGTATGGTCGGCGATGGCGTAGATCCGCTCCACGGGTACGATCTTCTCGACGAGGACCTCCACGGGCACCCCGATGGACGCGGCGACCCGCCTCCGGAGCTCGAGGAGGTTCGAGCCATGGATGTCCATGAGCCCGGCGAACTTCGCGTTCTCCCCGAGGATCCTCCGGTACTCAGGGTCCCGGTAGGCGTCCCCGAGGCCCGCCGCCTCCATGAGCTCCGGGACGATCTCCGGGAAGACGGCATCGTACACCGTGGGGGAGCCCTGCGAGGCCCAGGTGAACCGCTCGAGGCCGTAGCCGGTGTCCACGATCCGGGTCTTCATGGGGTAGTAGGCCTCGCCGTCGAGCATCACCGGGGGCTTCTCCGTCCGGATCCTCCCCAGGTTCATGAAGACGAGGGTCGCCACCTCGAGCCCGCCGATGAGGACCTCCACGGAGGGCCCCGCGTTCCCGCCGCCTATCCAGGGGTGCTCCTTGTAGGTGACCCGGGCGAGGTCGGCCCCGAGGGTCCCGAGGAACTCGTCGCAGAGGCCCACGGTCCGGTCCTTCCAGTAGACCTCCTTCTCGTCGGTGTTGAAGGCATGGTGGGCCATCATCTCGAAGAGGGTGAGGTGCCGGCCCGACCTTCCCACCGAGTCGAGATCGTTCAGCCGGATGCAGGGCTGGGAGATGGTGAGGGGGTTCGCCGGCGGGGGGACCACCCCCGAGGTGACGAAGGGCTGGAAGTCGGCGATGGAGGCGATGGTGAGGTAGATGTCGTCCCGCCACCGGGCGACGACCGGGTACCGGTCGATCCGGGTGTGGCCGTTCCTCTCGAAGAAGGAGAGGAAGGCCTCCCGCATCTCCGGGTTGGTGTGGTGCCGGAAGACCGGGTTCCCGATGAAGCTGTAGGGCTCGCAGGGGGCATCCCCGCAGAGGGTCCTCTCGGGGTCCCGGGTCCAGAAGGCCTTCCCGCAGGCGGTACAGACCCTCCTCTCGAGCCCGTGTTCCCGGAAATAATCGAGCTGGTACTCATCCTCGAGCATGGGGGCCCACGTATCCGTACCGATCTTCGCGACCTTCCGATAAAAACCTCATGTCTCGGAGCTCTCCCCTCTCCAGCTGTCCATGTACCAGAGGGGATACTCCTCGTACTGCCCGGTGAGGGAGGCAATCCGGACGGCGAGGACATGGGCGCACGATCCCCGGCGCCGGAAGAGGGCATCGATGCAGTCGCAGAACTCCTCCTCCACGACGTGCTCCTCGGAGGTGCCGACCACGACGAAGAAGTCCAGGTACTTCTTCACCCTCCCCTCGTCCACGATCTCGAGGGCCTTCACCCCGCGCTGCCCGTACTGCTCCCTGATGAGCCGCCGGGTCTCGTCGGTGAGCCGCCTCTCCTCCCCGAGGATCTTCCAGGGATCGGTCATGAGAGGGTGTTCACTTCGGGGGGGTCCTCGATGAACTCCCACCCCTGCTCCCGGGCGAGCCGGCGCATCCCGGGCGCCTCGAGGGCATAGTGGGTCGCCTCGATGCAGGGGAGGGGGGCGGCGAGGGCGACATGGTGCTTCATCTCTGCCGAGAGGAAGGCATCGGCGCCCCGGGCGTCCGCCTCCTGCATGAGGGAGAGCTCAAAGCCGCTCCCCCCGACCATCGCAAGCCGCGAGATTCCGTGGATCCTGCCCCACACCCGCACGGGCCCCCCGATTCTCCGGGCGATCTCCCGGAGATCGAGGGAGCAGTCACCGATGAGCCCCATCCCCAGGGGTTCGGTGTCCGAGAGAGCGAGGAGCTCTGCCAGGGCATCGTTGATTCCCGCGGGGGCCCGGTCGAAGTTCGTGTGCATGACGTACAGGTTCACCCGGTTCGCGAGAAGGGGGGCGAGGAGCCGGCCGAGGGGGCCGGTGAGGGAGGTGACCGGTTCCCAGAGGGGGGTGTGGTGCACCACGAGCATCCCTGACCCGGCCTCCACGGCCCGGGCCACCACCCGGGGGGTGACGTCCAGGGCGACGCAGACGGTCCCGAACTCCTCCCTCCCCTCGATAACGAGGCCGATGCGCCCCGTGTCCTCCGCGTCGGCGAGCTCCGGCGGGGCCAGGCGTCCGAGCTCCCGGATGAGGCCA
>JAJRCS010000075.1 GCA_028678815.1 Methanomicrobiales archaeon
ATGATGCCATCATCTTCGGCACTCCCACCCGGTTCGGGAACATGTGCGGGCAGATGCGGCAGTTTCTGGATGCCACGGGCTCCCTCTGGGTGGAGGGGGCCCTCGCCGGGAAGGTCGGGTCGGTCTTCACCTCCTCGGCGACCCAGCACGGAGGGCAGGAGTCCACCATCCTCTCCTTCCACACGACCCTCCTCCACCACGGGATGATCCTCGTGGGCCTCCCCTATCTCTTCGCCGGCCAGAGCCGGGTGGACGAGATCACCGGCTGCTCCCCGTACGGCGCCTCCACCATCGCAGGCACGGACGGTTCCCGCTGGCCGACGGAGAACGAGCTCGCGGGTGCCCGGTTCCAGGGGAGATACGTCGCCCTCGTCGCCGAAAGAACCGCCCCCCACCGCGATGCCATCGTCTCCTCCCTCCCGCGGTGAGCCGCCCCTCCCGGCCGGGGACCCCCCGGTCGAGGTGAGGGAACGGGCGGGCTCGCGCTCCACCATCCAGGTGCTCCCCTCCGGCGTCGTCCGGGTCACCGCCCCGCCCGGCACCCACATTCCCTCCCTCCTCGACCGGCACGCCGCCTGGATCGAGCGGAAGCGCGGGGAGTACCTCGCCATCGCCCGGGACCGGGCGGGGCAGGAGGGCCGGGTCCTCCTCGGGGGGAGATTCTACCGGCTGGAGACAGGTCCCGCATGCGCGGTCCGGGAGGAGGAGGGGGTGGTCACCTACACGACCCCGAAGGAGCTCAAGGCCTTCCTGAAGGAGCGGCTCACCGCAACCCTGCTCCCCCGGCTGGAGCGGGAGGCGGAACGGATGCGCGTCCCTTTCGGGGGGCTCACGCTCAGGGAGCAGCGGAGCCGGTGGGCGAGCTGCTCTCCCTCGGGGGGGATCAGTGTCAACCTGAGGGTCCTCGCCCTTCCCGGCGCCATCCTGGACTACCTGGTCGTCCATGAACTCGCCCACCTCCTGGAACCGAACCACTCCCGGAGGTACTGGAAGCGGGTCGGGGAGTTCTACCCTGATTACCGGTTCGCCGAGGAGGAGCTGAAGAGGTACTGGGTCCTCCTCGAGCAGGACAGCATCTGGAAGGTGCTCAGGAAGCTCCCGCGGGACTGAACCGGAGAGGGGCAGCGGGGAACCCCCTGAGTCCTTCTTCGGGATTCGACCGATACAGGCAGTAATACCAAATTGAGGAGGAGTGGGAAGAGGTGGAGATGTACGTCTCCCGAATCCTTCTTCGAGAATCGACGCGAAGCGGAGCTTGAGAAAAAGGACATCAATCCTTCTTCGAGAATCGACGCGAAGCGGAGATTGAGAAGAAGGACGTCAGTCCTTCTTCGAGACCCGACCGAAGGGAGGGGGAGAAAAAGGACGTCAGTCCTTTTTCGATATGATCCGTTCCAGGGATTCCCGGGCAGCCCGCTGGACCGACTCGTCCTCGTCCTTGAGGGCCTGGATGAGGGGCTCCACGGCCCGGCCGTCCCCAATCTCCCCGAGGGCCACGGCCGCGCCCTTCTTCACGCCCTTGTCCCGGTCCTTCATGGCCCCGATGAGGGGCTCCACCGCCCGCCGGTCCCCGATCTTCCCGAGGGTCCAGCCCGCCACGTACCTCACCCCGGCGTCCTCGTGGGAGAGGGCCTCGATGAGGGGCTCCACCGCGGGCTCCCCGATGTGGACGAGGACGTCGGCCGCCCCCATCCGGACGAAGACGCTCTCGTCCTTCAGGACCTCGATGAGGGGAATGATGGCCCGCTCGTCGCTCATCGCTGAGAGGGCGGCGGTGACGTTCTCCCGGAGCTCGGGGTTCTTCAGGCTCCCGATGAGGGGGGCGAGGGCCCGGATGTCCCGGATCTTCCCGAGGGCCACCACCGCCTCCCGCTGCACCTCCAGGTCCCCGTCGGAGAGGAGCCCGACGAGGGGGGTCACCGCGTAGGCCTCGCCGATCCGGCCGAGGGCGATGGTCGCCTCCTTCCGGACGCCGGCGGACCTGTCCTCCAGGGCCCCGATGAGGGGCTCCACCGCCCGCCGGTCCCCGAACCTGCCGAGGACCCGGGCGGCGGAGCGCCGGACGGGCTCCTTCGCGTCCCCGAGGGCGGCCATGAGGGGCTCCACCGCGGGCTCCCCGATCTCGAAGAGGATGTCCTCCACGTCGGCCCTGATGGTGTCCCCCTCCCTCTTCAGGGCGTCGATGAGGGGCGTGACCGAGAGGTCCCCGATCATGGCGAGGACCCAGGCGGCGCTCCGCTTCATCGCCGCGTCGTCCCCTGAGAGGGTCTCGATGAGGGGCTTGATGGCGGGCTTCCCGATCCCTACGAGGGCCCGGGCACCCTCGCGCCGGATCCCTTCCTCGCCGGAACGCATGACCCCGATGAGGGGTTCCACCGCCCGGCCATCGCCGATCCTCCCGAGGGCCTCCACGGCGTACCCCTTCACCCAGGGGTCATCGGCCGAGAGGGCCGTGAGGAGGACAGGCACAGCGGCCTTGTCCCCGATCCTCCCCAGGGACTCTGCTGCCATGCACCGGAGGAAGCTGTCCTCGCTCCCGAGGGCCGTGATGAGGGCCTCGACGGCCTCCCGGTCCCCGAGCCGGCCGAGGACGGCGGCCGCCTGCCGGCGGATGTACCGGTCCTCGTCCGAGAGGGCGTTT